>CAJYAI010000066.1 GCA_913064725.1 uncultured Alteromonadaceae bacterium
CCGTTGATAACTTCGTAGTAGCCGGGACAACAATTGTTTCCGCCAATAGCGACGTTCTGATATCCCAACTGCGCAGGTCTCCCACGAACCTGCTTTTCGGCAACAACAGCGCCATCGATAAATAATCGGAGCTGGCCACTTTCATTCGTGTAAGCGACGTGGGTCCAACGATTTTTTGGGACCTGTATGTTTGAATAAATAGCGAAGTCATCGACCAGGGTCCCGTCTGGCGTGAACCAACCGCGAAGAAGACCATCCTTGCCAATGGACAGCCGGTATTCCCGACCGCGCCCCGAGCCTGAGTATTTGTCTACAAGGATGCCACCACGTACATACTCCTGTATGAACACTCGCGCCTCGACAGTGTATTCATCATCAAGATGAAGCTCCTGAGAATTCGAGACCGTCATGGCCTGTGATCCCTCACGCGGATTGAAACTTGCTGCGCTCCCGCAAAAGACGTTGTCGAGACCATCGTCCTCAGTAAGACACTTCTCCCCCGACTCAGGGCACTGATCCACGTTAACCACTTGCACTGCTGAGGCGCCGTCCTCGCTCAAGTCCGCACCGAGCGCGGTTTTGGCAACGCCCGGTAACTCTATCGTCACACGTGGATCGTTAAAGAGCAGTGATACCTCAGTCGCAGGGTCGTCTTGATTGGGTCCGATTTTTAACCAATACCTCCCCGGTACGGGCTGAAAAGGCAGTAATAATTTGATCCGCGACTCGTTTTTATCAAGTAATCGTGGTTCGAATAAATAATCCAGATCTTGAGATCCAAAATAGACCTTATGGTCTGGGTTAACTAGCAATTGCTCGCCATAAACGTAGAGACGCTGACCGTCTATCCGCACCTGCAGCACCACCGAAGAGTCAGCCGACCAGGCAGCACTGGACAAGAGGTAAATCGCCAGCACCGCGGTCATAATCCGTCCGATTGCTAGTCTAGCGGATAACATCTGATTCTCATGCTCTTCCAGAGTTGCGTTGATTTGCGCACATAACTCGTTGCATTCTGACTGACAGACTCGTACATATAGAGTGCGCAACACGACCGATTGTTTGCTTAAGGAGCATAGGTCTTAACTGAAGCTTTCGCCAAACACAATCATCCGCGGTGATTACTGGTGCTTTTGCCCCATTTGTTCAAATACATCGCCCAAAAGGTGACGGGTGTTACAAATGTCACTGCCGTCGTTTGGCTGCGTCTGGCGCTCAATAGCCCCGATTTGATTAGACAGTCGCTCGGCAACCATGTCGCGATTGCAATGATGCGTGAAGATGTAAAAGTCCTCTGCGTCGACCCCCGCGAGTGCGTTGATAGCAATCTGATCAGGCGTAAACCCCAGATTAGACCTACCGATCGGTGTAGATTCAGGACCGCCAAATGCATCGGGAATTTTCTCCAAGGAAGACAAAATATTGGTCATCACAAGACCCGGACATAGAATGCTGACACCTAGGAAATCAGGTGTTTCCCGATCGAATGTTTCGGTTAAACCAAGAACTGCATGCTTGCTGGCATTGTAGGCGCCCAGCAAGGGAGCGGGCACGGCGACGCTATTTTCGGAGCCCGTGACAACGAGGTGACACTCTGTCCCCTGCTCGATAAGACGGGGACCAAATACCTGAAGCGTGTGCCACACCCCGAAATAATTAACCTCCATCACCCAACGCGCATGTGCCTCAGTCTGGTCTAATAGCGGCTTGAGCGGCAGACCCACTCCCGCGTTTGCAAAAACCAAGTCGACGCCCCCAAGGGTTGACCAAGCAAAACCCGCCAGGGCCTCGAGCGACTCTCGTTTGGTGACATCGCATTCGTACAACAGAAAGTCAGCATGTTCGGTCGAGCACCGTTGAAGTGCTGCGGTGTCTATGTCCGCAATGACAACAGAGCACCCGGCACCCACTAACCTGTGCGCAATAGCCAACCCAATGCCACTCGCACCACCCGTTATGACGGCGCGCTTTCCCTCTATCTGCACAAAATTTACTCCCAGTAAATATTTAATTAAGTGACCACTGCCTTGGCTTTCAGCTCGTCAATTGTCGTATCACTCAGACCGAAACTCTCAAGCACCTGCTGACTGTGCTCGCCATGTCCGGGGGCACCTGTGCCAGGCTGCAGACGCTCACCACCAAACATCGGTGGCGCGAGTATACGCCGAGACTTGCCAGCGATCGGATGATCATAAACATCGACGCAGCCGTTTGCTTCGAGCTGTGCTTGAGCGAGAACCTCCTCTCGAGTCATGACCTTTGCGCAGGGCACATCCACCGCCCGCAGTCGCGCTACCATGTCGTCACAACTCAGTTCCTTGCATCGCTCGGCGACGAGCGCCTTTAAGGTCTGAATATGCCGCATCTGATTTTCAAACGTTGCAAATCGAGGATCATCGAGTAAGTGGGGCATGTCGATTGATGTGAGAAATCGCTTCTGCATCTCATAGCTACCCGCAGAAATGACAACGCCACCGTCACTGCAGACCCAGGGGTCGTACAAAATATCAATCAGCATCCCAGCCCGCTCATGATCGTCACTCAGCAACGTATGGTTCTGAAAACCATCGAGAAAAATAAAGAACAGTCCCGAATCGATCATAGACAGATCAATATGCTGTCCCATACCTGTTCGCTCTCGCATAAATAGTGCGCTGGTCACCGCTTGGCACGCGGTATACCCAGTGATTTTGTCGCACAACAAGGTGCGCATGAACGCAGGCTGATCGCCCTGTCCCTGTGTTGCCGCTATCCCGGCGTGTGCCTGGATGATCGGATCATAGGCAGGCGCGTCGCGCATCGGCCCCGTGGTCCCAAATCCTGATATTGCTGCATAAATGAGTTTTGGATTAAGTGCACGAAGTGCCTCAGACCCCAGACCAATCCTATCCATAACACCCGGACGGAAGTTGTGAATAACGATATCAACCGATGGCATCATATCTTTGATGACCTGAATGCCAAGTTCTGACTTTAAGTCTATCCGCAGTGATTCTTTGCCTCGGTTACAGTTGGCAAATAAGGCCGAGATATCCTCTTTGCGAGAACCGATGTAGCGCATGGGGTCTCCCATTGCCATCGGCTCCACCTTAATGACTCTCGCACCCTGTTCTGCCAGCATCATCGAGGCAAGAGACGCAGTAATCATTGTTGAGAATTCGAGCACGGTGATTGTCTCAAGTGGCTTCATATCAACTCCGTCGTTTTTTTTATTCCATCGCCAAGGCACAAACTAGATCCTGGTCAAAAGACAATCAAGTTATCGAGGTAATGGCTTAGCGATATAACGGGCCGATCCCTCCCCTACAGTCTTGTCAGTAAGATCTGTCGAACAGTTCACACCCAAGGTTGTTGATCTCCTACGCCGAGAAGTGGGCAGCAGTAAATAAGAGGCGATTACGCCACGAGCTCACACCGAAGTGGCAAGTTCAAACCGCAGTCGCAGGTTCACACCGCAGTTACAAGTTCCCATCGCGTTGAGGGTAACGCTCTGTCGTGTCTCACTAGGCCAATCAGCTTTCGAAATGAGTAAACACCTGCCCTTCTCGAGCTGTCACAGGTTGTTCAGAGCGTCCTCTAGCTGCCCCTGAAGCGCATCATGAGACAGCTGTCTAAAAAGTCGGTGCAGACGAGATCCCTTATTTCCAGTGGGTTGCAGAAGGCGCAAGAACAATGGTGCTGTGGCGGAATGCTCTGCTGAACAAACGTGTTGCGGTCTTATCCAGAGCAATACGAACCGCAATTAGCTGTGATGGTTCCTGCGACACAACAGATTCCTATCGGGGCGAACAAGCGTTGCAGCGGCAACGCTGCTCCTTAGGTGCTCTTCGCTACACAAACAAAATTGCACAACCAGAATTGCACAACCAAAATTCATCAAATTTGAGCAAACTTTGGAATAACGTCATTTCTGAGCTATGTTAAAAATCGCCCACGGACGGGCGATCAACCAACAAGGACGTGACCATGACTTCTTACTTATCAGACACACAATCGACTTCCAGCAGCGGACAAACAAAGGACAACAACGCACCTGCACCACTTGCATGGACGGGTAGCACTGATATTTTCGCGCTTCGGTTAAGAGAGCAACCTGCCCAGCCGCCTGAACGCCTGTGGGAGTTTTTCGCATCTAGACCTAAAAACAAGCTATCCCACACAACACTCAAAGTCATCGATGTACTCTTAACCGGTGACCTGAGTCGTATTCGTTCTCACACACTCGCCGATAGTCTACGAATCAGTCCCACAACCTTGCGGCGTCGACTAAGCAAGGACGGCGTGACTTACCAACTCGTTCTTGATGCCGTGCGTCGCTTTCGCTGCGAGGAGAGTCTGGCCAAAGACTGGGTTCCGGGAAAGTGTCTCGCTTGGGACTTGGGTTACGCTGAGGTGAATAGCTTTTATCGCGCTTTTCGGCGCTGGACAGGGCGGAACTACAGCGACGTAAAACTACTACTCATCTGACGCCACCTGTTGCTCGTCAGCGGGCTGGAACCGCCCAAGTAGGTCGTAGACCCAAAAGCCTACCCACTCGTGAATGGCCGCAGTGCTGGTCGTCATGTGCTCGACGGTGGGCATCCAGCCCGGTATCGCGTGCGGGTATTTGTGGACGCGATGATCGGCAGGCGCAGCCGTTACAGTAAAACCCTGTGTGGTGAATAATGCTAATGCGCGACGCATATGCAGCGACGACGTCACCAACAATATGTGCTGGCCAGACACTCCCGTTAATTGAGCTACCTTTTTTGCATTTTCCTGGGTGGTCAGGCTGGCGTTTTCCAACATTATGGCGTCAGTTGGAATGCCCAACCTAATTAAGACGTCCCGCATTCTTGCCGCTTCTGAAATCGGCCCTTGTGTACCCCCACCACTGACAATAACTCGTGGCGCCTTCTTGGAATGCCACAACTCAGCGCCCAATAGTATGCGATCACTCGCCTCGTTGAGGTCTCCCCAGCGACCAAATTTACCCTCCGCTTCTATACCCCCTCCCAGCACAACTATTGCATCAGCATTTGGAAGCTCCTCCGGTGCAAATGCGGGATACCGTGCCTCGAGTGGTGCGGCAAACGTATCAACACCGAATTGCGTCGAAGGCACATAAAATACGCCCAGCGCTAAGAAGGTTAAGAGTCCGGCTGCCGCGCGGTTACCGCGTAACTGCCCCCACAACGACAGGGCAATCAAGCATAGTCCGAGTGACATCGGATAGACGAACAGCGACAGTATCTTCGTCAATGTCAGCATCAGTCGAACGGGTTCCTGAGTACAATCGTCTCGGCTCGATCGGGGCCAGTCGAAATAATATCAATCGGAGCCCCCACCAGTGTCTCCAACGTGGTTATGTAGCTTCTAGCGGCCGCGGGCAGATCCTCGACCCGCTTTACACCGACGGTCGACTCCTGCCAGCCCGGCACACGTTTGTACACTGGGTGAAGGTCGTCGTAGTTTTCAGCACCACCCATCATCGAATTCCCCTCTGCGTCGGTATAGCCCACGCAAATAGAAATCTCCTCTAGCCCGTCGAGAACGTCGAGCTTTGTCAGGCACAAGCCTGACAAAGAATTAATTTGAACAGCCGCTTTCAGCGCCACCGCGTCAAACCAACCGCATCGCCTGGGGCGACCCGTTGTTGCGCCAAACTCGTGCCCACGCTCAGCCAGTCGCTGGCCGACAGCGTCAAACAGCTCCGTAGGAAATGGCCCTGAGCCAACGCGGGTGGTGTAAGCCTTTGTAATGCCGAGCACATAATCAAGATATAAGGGACCAAAGCCAGAACCCGTAGCAGTGCTACCTGCGGTCGTATTAGAACTTGTGACGAACGGATATGTACCGTGGTCAATATCGAGTAGGGAACCTTGCGCCCCCTCAAACATAATATTGGCGCCTGACTCACGGAATTCATGGAGTCGTGACGTGACATCGGCCATCATTGGCAACAACTGCTCACCTTCGGCCAATACGGTAGCGAGTACCTCATCAAAATTAAGTGCCTCAGCACCGTAATAATGCACTAGCGCATGGTTATGGTATTCGAGGACTTCGCGTAACGAGTCAGAAAACTTCTGCCTATCCTTCAAGTCGCCGAGCCGCAAACCGCGTCTTGCAATCTTATCCTCGTAGGCTGGGCCAATACCGCGGCCCGTAGTCCCAATCTTCTTTTTCCCGCGCCGAGCCTCGCGCGCCAGATCGAGCGCCACGTGATACGGAAGAATCAAGGGGCACGCTGATGAAATTCGTAAGCGTTCACGGACCGGCACACCACGCGCTTCGAGTGCATTTATCTCTTTGAGCAGCGCCTCGGCAGACAAGACCACGCCATTACCGATCAAACACTCGACGCCATCACGTAAAACGCCAGAGGGAATAACATGCAGGACCGTCGTTTCGCCCTCTATGACCAGCGTGTGGCCGGCATTGTGACCGCCCTGAAAGCGCACCACTGCCGCGGCCTGCTCTGTTAGCAAATCGACGATTTTTCCCTTGCCTTCATCGCCCCATTGCGTGCCGAGCACGACGACATTACGACCCATTACTTTTCCCCACTGACTCAAGAAGCCACTCATGATGGCGCTTTACTAATTTTTGCTCACATCGTCGATCGATCTCTCCGCCGACAGCTTTTATTACGACGACACCCGACGCACGCAACGCCTGCTCTTTCACAGCAAGATCGCTACAGCTGTCTACTGGCGAGGCGACGAAGATTTTCGAGGGTGCTTCAAGCGAAGCAAGCGACGCCCATGCTTTCAAATCCACCGCAAAGCCGGTTGCTGATCGAGTGCGTCCAAATACCTCGCCGACGCCATCATAACGCCCTCCCTTGGCAATCGCTGTGCCTAGCTCCTTGGCGTACAGCGCGAAGACCAGACCCGAGTGATAGCGATACCCGTGTGCTTCGGTCAAATCGATGTACACATTCAGCTTGCAGCCTATCCGGTCACAACACGCCAGAGCAGTCGCTATGTCCGTGAGTACCGCATCGACCCCGTCAATATCCGCAAATGCCGCGCGGGCGCGCTCCAGAACGTCCCGATCGCCGTGCATCGATGCCAACAGTGCGATCGTTTCGCGCTGTACGTCGGGAAATCCTGTCAGAAACTGCGTCAGCTCTGAACTGGCTTTGCGTGCCAAAAGCGCCAGGATCTGCGCCTTACACTCGGCGTCGATACCGGCCGCGTCCATGACCAAGTCGCAAAACGCGACATGACCCACATCTACGGTGATACCTGATAGACCACTCCGCTCAACCAGAGAGAGCAACAGCTCGATTGCCTCGACGTCAGCGTCAATGCCACTGCAGCCAAAGATCTCAGCGCCCAGTTGGACCGGACTCCGGTCAGCAGGAATCGTATTCGCCATGCTCTTTAGGGTAGATCCGGCATAACAAAGGCGGGTGACGCCCTCGCGACCGAGGCTGTGTGCGTCGATTCGAGCAACTTGTGGCGTGATGTCGGCCCGCACCGCTAGGGTTTTGCCGGTCTCTCGATCCGAAAACTTACAGGTTAACTGCTCAAGATCCGCACCTAAACCGACGAGCAACGATTCTTCAAATTCGACAAGTGGCGGTACGACATACTCGTAGCCCCAACTCGCGCAGGTATTTAGTAAGAGCCGCCGACAGTCTTCGACGCGACTCGCCTGCTCGGGCAAAAGCTCATCGATCCCATTAGGGAGCAGCCACCGTGTTGTATCAGACATGTTGCGTTCCAAACTCTGGAGTTGGGCGGCGGTTCGCCGCCCATTGCTCGCACTCTAGTATCGCTGGTACGAGCTCAGAGTTACAGTGGAAGATTACTTATCCGCTTCGGGGTTCCCCAAATACTGAAAGAACTGACTGTCCGGCTGGAGCAACATAATATCTCTGCCACTGGCGAAGGTCTGCTGATACGCATTTAAGCTGCGAGTGAACGCGTAAAATTCGGGATCACGATTGAATGAATTCGCGTAAATGCCCGTTGCAGTAGCGTCACCGTCGCCACGAATAATCTCAGCATCACGAACAGCCTCAGCCTCGATAACGGTGACCTTGCGGTCTGCCTCAGCACGCATACCCTCAGCAATTTCCTTACCCTCTGATCGCAACTCCTTAGCCTCTTTCTCTCGCTCCGCATTCATCCGCCGATAAACCGACTGAGAAACCTCGTTCGGAAGGTCGATCTTCTTGACGCGAACGTCAATGACTTCAACGCCAAGCTCAGTGAGAACGGTCTGATTGAGGCGCGCCTTGACAGCCTCCATCAGCTGATCGCGCTCGCCAGAAACAACTTCCTGAACAGTCCGACCCGCAACTTGGTTTCGGAGGTCATCATTAATTCGCTGTGACAACAACGCTGCGGCTCGAAATTCCTCTCCACTGGTCGCGGTGTAGTACTTGGCCGTATCGATAATACGGAACTTGGCGTAAGAATCGACAATAAGCTGCTTTTGCTCTTGCGTAAAATATCGCTCGGGCGTTGAATCCACCGTCAAGATGCGGCCGTCAAACTTTCGAACTGAATCGACAAAAGGCACTTTCCAATGCAGTCCAGGCTGCAAATCCGCCCTAACCACCTCACCAAATTTGAGTAAAACCCCTCGCTGCGTTTCACTGACAATGAAGACTGAGTTGCTCAGTACTACAAAGCCGAGAAAGACGATGGTTCCCAATAAGTTTTGTTTAGACATGATCAGCGCCCTCCCCGTCCGTTACGGCTTCCCAGATCACGGCGAAGCTGCTCCGTTACCGCATCGGTAACGTCTCTCAACTGCTGCGGCGAAATGCCGCGATTCAATGCAGAGCCCGGCAGCGCGGAATTTCCGCTAGCCGGCGCCAGCTTGTCGAGTGGCAGATACATCATATTATTACCACCTTCCATATCGACTATCACTTTACTCGTATTCGTTAAGACCGACTCCATCGCATCTAAGTAAAGCCGTTCGCGAGTAACCTCTGGCGCCTTGGCATATTCGGTAAGGAGCTGGTCAAATCGATCCGCCTCACCGGTAGCCTTCGCAATCACCTGCTGCCGATAAGCCTCTGCTTCTTCCTTGATTCGCTGAGCGCGTCCCCTTGCTTCTGGCACGATACCGTTGGCATAGGATTCAGCTTCGTTCTTTACACGCTCCTCGTCCTCCCGCGCCTTAATCACGTCATCGAATGCCTCCTGAACTTGCGAGGGCGGACTGGCATCGTCAATGTTGACCTTCTGAACCGTGATTCCAGTTGTGTAGTTCACCAGGTATTGCTGCAGACGGTCACGAACTTGTATGGCTATTGCCGCTCGTCCCTCTGTCAACACCAATCCCATGGTGCTGTCACCCACAACGTGCCTTAGCGCACTCTGCGCCGCATGCTGCAGTGAGCGCTCCGGATCGCGCACCTCGAGAACAAAGTTAATCGGGTCGTTAATGACGTATTGCACCGACATGCTGACATCGACGATGTTTTCGTCCTGGGTCAACATGGTCTCTCTGAACTGCGCCGCGCGCACCTGCGTGATGTTGACCCGTGTAATGGTGTCTATGCCGCGGGGGTACCAAAATAGACCCGGCGATGCTGTACGACTATATTCCCCTAGCCGCAAGACGACTGCCCGTTCCTGCTCGCCA
The DNA here is from genome assembly GCA_913064725.1 of uncultured Alteromonadaceae bacterium. Lineage (GTDB taxonomy): Bacteria > Pseudomonadota > Gammaproteobacteria > Pseudomonadales > Halieaceae > Luminiphilus. The sequence continues at coordinate 9,595 of CAJYAI010000066.1, forward strand.
ATCTGGGTCAAACCGAGTAAGCCCCAGATGGTGACAATGGCGACTGCGGCGATGCCAAGTAGACCACCGAGGCCACGGCTACTGCCACCACCACCCGACCGGCCGCCGAATAGGCCGCTTAGCTGACTTTGGAGTTTACGTAAGGCCTCATCGAGGTCGGGTGGACCCTGATCCTTTCCACCCCAAGGATCGCGCGGACGATTACCGCCACCGGGCTCATTCCATGACATATTCTTTTCCTCGTTAGTTGAGGCACACAGTCTAACAAATCCTGTGGCCGTCGGGGGCATCATCACCACCCTTTGCGTAAAAACTGTATTGCTGCCGCAACCGCATCCAATCAGACTCGGGTAAATAAATAGTAAGTGCGCTTCCGCCAGCCTCTAACCAATCCTCTGTTTTTACAGCGCCCATGTCGTAAAGAGCGGCACGTAGCTTCGCCTGGGCAGGCGTCAATTCGACGCAGCCGCTGAAAAAGCGCCCCGCAAGTCGCTCGCCAATGGCGTGTTTTAACTGCTCTAGACCGGCGCCCGTCTTCGCTGATATGGATACCGTATCAGGCCGACCCTCACCATCTCGAGTAACGCGAGGTTCGCGTTCGAGTAGATCGATTTTGTTAAATACAATGAGCTGGGGGATATCACCCGCTCCTATCTCGTCGAGTACTGCCTCTACTTCTTTTTTTAGAAAATCACGATCGTCTGCAGCCACATCGATAACGTGAATAAGCAGTGATGCATTCAACGTCTCTTCAAGCGTGGCCCGGAATGCCTCAACCAATGTGTGCGGGAGATCTGCAATAAACCCCACGGTATCGGCGATTATCACACCGCCTAATCCATCAATATCGACGCGAGCCAATGTTGGGTCGAGCGTGGCGAACAACTGATCTGCTGTGTATACGGCCGATTCCGACCAAGTATTAAACAGTGTCGACTTGCCTGCATTAGTGTATCCAACCAGAGATACCAAGGGCACTTCAGCACGCTGCCGCGCTCGTCGGTTTTGCGTGCGCTGCTGACGGACCTTATCCAATCGTGACTCAATCGTACTTACCCGAGCCCGCAGGAGTCGCCGGTCAGTCTCAAGCTGAGTCTCGCCGGGGCCTCGTAAGCCGATACCGCCCTTCTGGCGCTCTAGGTGAGTCCAGCCACGAATTAAGCGTGTACTGATGTGCTTTAGCTGTGCAAGCTCAACTTGGAGCTTACCTTCGTGGGTGCGTGCGCGTTGCGCAAAAATATCGAGAATGAGCCCGGTTCGAGCTATCACCCTGCATTGCAAGTGTGCTTCGAGATTGCGCTCTTGACTCGGCGACAAGATATGGTTGAACACGACGAGATCCGCCTCGACGCGCTCCACTTCAGAGGCGATTTCGTCAAGCTTGCCCTTACCCACGAAAAACTTAGCCGTCGGTGAACGCCGCGAGCCCCTGACGACGACAGCGGGGTCTCCCCCCGCCGAACGGACCAGTTCGATAAACTCACTCAGATCGGGTTCATTTGAGCCGCCATCTATGGCTATTTGCACAAGCACGGCGCATTCGCCACCGCGTCGGATATCAAAAAACATAGACTGTCTTCACGCGCGGGAGCAGGCGCGTAAGCGATTGATCACGCGTAAGCGATTGATTAAGCCGCGTTCAAGCTCGATGTTATGCAGCTTCTTCCTCACCCGGTGCCACAGGAATGCGTACGTTCCGCGCGGGCACTACAGTAGAAATGGCGTGCTTGTACACCATCTGAGAGACCGTATTTTTAAGCAAAATAACAAACTGGTCGAATGACTCGATCTGGCCCTGCAGCTTAATACCATTGACGAGGTAGATAGAAACCTGGATGCGCTCTTTCCTGAGTGCATTGAGGTAAGGGTCTTGTAACGTTTGCCCTTTTGATGACATGGTGACTCCTTAAATTGTCAGTGGTCGCAAAGAATGAGGCGACCCAATATCCCCAAATTCGGGGTCCGAATAGTACTACGACAGCGGCGCGCTTAGGTAGTTCATAAACCGCTTTTTGACCACATCTGTCGCGTTTTTTGCATCGCTGCTTACCCAGTGTAGACCAGACCAGCTTCGAAGCCATGTTATTTGTCGCTTCGCTAACTGCCGTGTCGCAGCAATGCCCTTGGCTCTGGCTTC
>CAJYAI010000067.1 GCA_913064725.1 uncultured Alteromonadaceae bacterium
GTGCGACCGCTGACGATAGAAGTCTGGATGATTAGTGCCAAACTTGGCCCCGGTGACATGGCTCCAGCGAGTAACGCGAGGGTGAGGAGCGACCAGAATTCAAATGTCATGGGTATGGGCACATGCGGGACCAGTACACTCGGATGTCACTGCGACGCACTCGAGCCAGGATCTTGGCTTGAGACATAAAGTGGAGCGGGAAACGAGATTCGAACTCGCGACCTCAACCTTGGCAAGGTTGCGCTCTACCAACTGAGCTATTCCCGCATGTTATCGAGTGTAGCTTGCTTCGAGTTGTGGTCAAGCCTCAAAGTACGGTGTGGCGGGTTAGTCCGCTGAAGGACTATTCTCAACCGGGGTCTTTAGCATGACCTCTAGATAGTGCCACATGGACCACAGAGTGAGCACGACAGCAATACCAAGGCTAACAAGACCAAGGAGCAGCCATGGATCGCCGAAGCCTTCATCGACTCGCCACAGCAGTAATATGATCGCAACCATTTGAAGCGTAGTTTTAAACTTGGCAATAACCGTAACAGCGACACTTTGACTGTCCCCGCGGCGCGCCATCCACTCCCTAAGCGCGCTTATCAGAATTTCCCTACCGATGATCACAATGGCCCCCAGTGTTATCCAAAGCGAATCGTAATGGTCAACCAGTAGGACTAGTGCGGTTGCGACGATCAACTTATCCGCCACGGGATCTAAAAACGCACCAAAATCAGACTCCTGATCCAGAATTCGTGCGAGCCAACCGTCTAGCCAGTCGGTTACGGCGGCCAAAATAAATATGGCGGCACAAGTAAGTCCGGTAAATGGACCTGCCAGATAAAAGGCCCCCACTAATAATGGAATGCACATGACCCTTAAAAAGGTCAAAATATTGGGAAGCGTCCAGCTCACAGGATTTCCAAAGGCTACTGCTCTACAGTGTGCAGATGATCATAGATACTCTGCGCGAGGGTGGCATTGATCCCGTCGACTTTGCAAATTTCCTCGACAGACGCGTTTTCTACACCACGGATACTCCCAAAGTGTCGGAGTAGATCTCTCCGACGTTTAGAGCCCACACCCGAGATGCCCTCGAGGGTCGATTGCTTTCGCGCTTTTGATCGGCGGCCGCGGTGTCCACTAATTGCAAATCGGTGGGCCTCGTCTCTAATTTGCTGGATAAGATGCAGCGCCGGGTTATCGCCTCGCAGTTGGCTTTCAGCGCCTGTATCGCCGTCGATCAAAGTCTCGAATCCCGCCTTACGAGTGGTACCTTTAGCAATACCAACGACTTTTATCGATGAAAGCTCGAATTGCTCAAGGACCTGTTGCGCTTGCCCAACCTGCCCCTTGCCGCCATCAATAAAAAGAACATCAGGCAGTGTGCCCTCACCTTTTGACAGCCTGCGATAGCGCCTCTCCAGTGCCTGCTGCATTGCGGCGTAATCATCGCCGCCCGTAATGCCCTCGATATTAAATTTTCGATAGTCTGCTTTGCGGGCGCCATTGGCATCAAAAACAACGCATGAGGCTACCGTCGCCTCTCCAGAGCTGTGACTAATGTCAAAGCATTCCATGCGTGTCGGCGTCATATCGAGATCTAACTCGCGCCTGACGGCCTCTAATCGGCCGGCCATCGTCTGCTTACCGCTTAAAAATGACTCGAGGTTGCTTTCCGCGGTCTGCCTAGCCAGTTGCAGCCAGCGGGCGCGCGCGTCACGAACGCGTGTTTTGATGACAACCTTACGTTTAATCTGCTCCTCGAGCGTCTCGCAGAGCAATGCCGCATCATCAAGCTTATGACTCACCACGATTTCATGCGGAATTGTTTGACGTCCTGACAAGTAAAACTGAGCGATAAATGCATCGAGAACGGCTGTCTCATCCTCCTCGAGCTGGGTTGCGGGATAGTAAGTCCGCGAGCCAAGGACTCTCCCCTCTCTCACAAACAAGACCTGAATGCAGGCTTGGCCGTGCGCCTGCTCGATAGCGATGAGATCTAGCTCGCCGCGAGAGCCTTCGATACCCTGCGCTGACTGGACGTCTTGAAGTCGTTGTAACTGATCCCTAAAGACCGCCGCTTGCTCAAATTCCAGTGTCTCGGCCGCACGCTCCATGTCATCAGCGATGCGCGCCATTACCTTTTGGGACTTACCACCCAGGAACAACGCAGAGTTTTCAACTTGCCGGCGATAATCCTCATCGCTTACCAAACCCACGCAAGGACCTGAACAGCGCCCTATTTGATATTGTAAGCAGGGGCGTGACCGGTTCCGAAAGTAGGACTCCTCGCATTGTCTTACCTTGAATACCTTTTGCATTAAATGGAGCGTTGATCGGACGGCACCTGCGCTCGGATACGGTCCGAAATATTCACCTTTACGCCGCTTTGGTCCTCTGTGAAACGCCAGTTTTGGCCATTTATCCTCAGACGATAGGTAGATATAAGGATAGGATTTGTCGTCTTTTAACAAGATGTTATAGGGTGGGTGGTATTGCTTGATGAGATTGTGCTCGAGCAGTAATGCGTCGCGTTCTGTTGTTGTCACCGTGACCTGAATATCCCGTATGCGAGCGACCAAAGCCATTGTCTTTGCCGTTAGACCACTGGCCCTAAAATAGCTGGTCACGCGATTTTTTAGGTTTTTCGCTTTCCCGACGTAAAGCAAGCCGCCAGCGCCGTCATACATTTGATAGACGCCTGGTCGGGTTGTTAGCTGTTTAAGGAAGGATTCGGGATCGAATTTATCGACAGTCATACGGGCGTGTCACTCCCAAGTACTTGTGGTTCCCTTTCCAATGCAACACCGAACTCGGCCTCTACCGAGCGAGCAATTTCGTCTGCAAATTCAATAATTTGCGACGCATACTTGGCTGATTTATTAATGACAACCAACGCATGTTCCTTCGCCACCAATGCCCCATGCCCTCCTTTACCGCGCCACCCCAAGTGATCAATCATCCACGCCGCGGACAACTTAACCGCGCCGCCTCGAGCTGAGTATTGCGGTAAATTAGGGTAGCGAGCCCCCAATGCATCGGCCTTCTCGCGAGTCACAATGGGATTTTTAAAATAGCTCCCCACATTGGGTTGCGCGGCTGGATCTGGCAGTTTCGCCTTACGGATCGCTATGACGGCGCGCAGGAGTGCTTGAGGCGACTTCTCAGATGACGATATTGCGACCTCTAAAGCGGGGTAGGACAAGTTCAGTGTTGGTGTTTTGCTTAATTTCATATCGACCGCAGTTATTAACCAGTCCCTGCCCTTTTCGGTCTTAAATATGCTGTCACGGTAAGCAAACTGACAGTCGCTGGGTAATAAAGAGCGGGTGGTTAACGAACCGCTGTGCACCACCTCGATTCGTTCAATAACATCACTCAACTCCGCGCCATAGGCACCAATATTTTGTATGGGAGAGGCACCCACACTCCCGGGAATCAGGGCTAAATTTTCCAATCCGTAGTAGCCATTCTCATGTGCCCAAAGCACAGTTTCATGCCAATTCTCACCGGCTCCGATTCGAACGACCACGTCATCGGCCGTTTCATCTACTACGCTTCGACCAAGGAGCCCCACATGGATAATCAAGCCGTCGAGGTACCTCTTCAATATAACGTTACTGCCGCTCCCTAGCGCCCTTACGGGCAAACTCATGGACCTCGCCTCCCCCAAAACATCGAGTAACTCGCTCATTGTAGACACTGACGCAAAATAATCGGCATTCGATGTCAATCGGAGCGTATTGCGCGACGATAGAGAATGATGGCGTAAGATCACAGTCTTAGGTCGCCATCATAAGCCTGACAGCGTCGAGGTCTACTTGTGTGTCGACACCGGGGGGTACGGCTTCAAGGGCATCCGCTATCCTAATCTCATGACCACAATACAGCGCTCGCAGCTGCTCAAGGGACTCTAAACGCTCATAGGGCGACACGGGACTTCGGGTAAATTCCTTTAGAAACGACACCCTATATGCGTAGAGACCGATGTGACGTTTTGCGTCTGAAGGAACCTGATTAACGATTGAATCCCGCGTATGCGGAATGGGCGCGCGCGAAAAATAATGTGCCCTGCCTGCTTGGTCAGCAACGACTTTGACAACCGATGGATCGTTAAACTCCGCAATAGATCCGATGGCCTCGCACAAGGTGGCGATCGAGGCCCCGCTATGCTCAGCCAGTAACGACGCTACCTGCTCGAGATTGGCAACGGGCATTAGCGGCTCGTCTCCCTGTAAGTTTACGACAATGCAATCGTCCCCCCAGCCCTTATTTGCTGCAACCTCAGCCAGCCGATCAGTGCCGGAGGGATGAGTGGCGGCAGTCATCATGACATCCGCGCCGTGATCAACAAGCGCCTCTCTTATCCGCTCATCATCGGTGGCCACGGTCACGGAAGTCGCTGTACTCTGCAGCGCCTGACGCCAGACCCAATAGATGAGAGGCTTCCCATGGATATCTGCCAAGGCCTTCGCCGGTAAGCGAGTCGAGCTATAGCGGGCAGGGATGACAATGTGATACATACGGCGTTCTCTGATCAATACGGCGGTTTATCGAGTAAGGTTGCTACTGCTGTCAGCAGCGCTTGAGGAAGTTTGGTTTCTATTTCCACTACCCAGATATTGTCGCATGCCATCCGGTTGAGTTTCACCGCGTCTTTTTCCGTAATAAGAATAACGTCGGGTTGATAACGTGTTTGGATATCATCGAGCATCAGTCTGGCGTGATCGGCCACAAAGACCTCTGTGGCGTCAAAGCCTAGATTGCGCAGCATGGTGAAAAATTGGTCTGGCTGCCCAAGCCCCGTGGCAGCCAATACACGACTGTTTCCCCACAATTGCATAGCCTCTTGAGTCGATAGCATATGCTGCTTATTTAGCGAAGATAGCCGTACCGGGGCGTATGCGAAGGAACAAGTGGGATCATTGCCATTGCGTTCCAATACAAAATCCACCGTTTCAATTCGACACACGGGCTCTCTCAGAGGGCCAGCCGGTAAAAGCCAACCATTGCCAAATCGTCGCTGCGCATCAATGACGGCAATTTCAAAATCTCGCGGTAGTTGATAATGCTGTAGACCATCGTCTGACAGAACCATCTGACAGCTAAACTCGCGGATTAGGGTATTTGTTGCGTCACGTCGGGACTGACCTACAACAATCGGCACTAATGGCAGAGCCCGTTTCATGACCAGGGGCTCATCCCCTACGGTTTCCGATGTGTGTGTCAACTCGACGGCAAGCATCGAATCATTTGGACGCCGGCCGTAACCTCGACTGACAATCCCTACATTGATACCGCGATTCCCTAGCTCGCGCGCAAGAGCAATAATCACAGGTGTTTTCCCAGTCCCACCCGCTGTTAACCCACCGACAATGACCACAGGCGCGCCCAGAGAGGCAAATGGGACTGACTGACGGTATCTGCGGCGTGCCCATACGAAAAGATGAACAGCGGGCATAAGCGGGAGAAAAACGAACGTCCACCCCACCCCGCCGTACCAAGAACGATTTACAGCACGCTCGATCCAATTTCGCAGCATGCTCACAGATCAGTAAATCCCTGTTGATGTAGCGAGCGATAAGTCTCATTAGAGTCAAGCAGCTCCGCATGACTGCCTTGGGCCACAACTTGGCCCGAATCCATGACTAGAACACGATCGGCGCTTTCAATGGTTGATAGACGATGAGCAACCACCACAGTGGTTCTGCCGGCGCGTGATGCATCCAAAGCGATTTGGACCAGTGCTTCTGACTCATTATCCAGCGCCGATGTGGCCTCATCGAGTATCAGGACCGGTGCTGCCTTCAGCAGCGCTCGCGCAATAGCAATCCGTTGTTGTTGCCCACCAGACAGGCCGACTCCCTGGTCCCCGATTGTCGTGTCATAACCCGACTCTAAGCTACTGACAAATTCGTTTGCTTGGGCGCGTTCGGCCGCGTCGACAATCGCCGATCGTGATCGATCGCTGAGCGAACCCAGGGCGATATTATTCGCCACAGAGTCACTAAATAGATTAATAACTTGAGGAACAAACGCGAGCTGTTCGCGGTAGTGTTTGAGGTTAATGGTCTGAATATCACGACCGTCAAGCAAAATGCTGCCCACTGACGGGGTGTAAAAGCGAGTTAGCAGTTTCAAGAGCGTGCTCTTACCGCTACCCGAGCGTCCAACGATGGCCAGTGTTTGTCCTGAGGGTACTGAAAACGAGACATCCCTAATCGCATCTAGTTGGGCACCAGGATATCTAAAACTTACCTTTTCGAGTTCGATTCTGCCTTCGATCTTAGAGGGTAGATCGCCGCCTTCATCTCTCTCTCCTGGGGTGTCTAGCTGCTCGAAGATATCCTCTGCGGCCGCCAAGCCGCGCTGAATAACACTTTGTATATTACTGAGAGTCCGAATTGGCTTGCCAAGCTGAGCGGCGGCAGTAATAAAGGCGACTAGCGACCCCGCGCTGAACTCTGCCAATACCTTAGGGTCGAGTGCAAACCAAAATAAAGCGCCCAAGGCCAAGGCCAATAGCGTCTGAATGATGGGTGTGGACACCGCTTGGACGAACGCTAATTTTAAGCTTTGCTGCTTATTAAATTCGCTGACAGTCTCAAAACGCGCACTCACCTGCTCCGTAGCACCGTAGATACGGACATCGTCTAATCCCGACAGACTCTCGGCGGTCACTTCGGTAACAGAACCCATGGATTCTTGAATACGCCGACTGTATCGACGAAAGTGTTTTCCCACTGCGTGGACTACCAGACCGATCGCCGGAGCCACAACGAAGAAGACCGCAGTGAGTTCCCAATTGAGATAAAGCATATAGGACACGAGCGCGAGGATGGTTAAGCCCTCTCGGAGGATGCTTTTTAATGCGTCGGAGGCCGCACCGCTCACCTGCTCCACATTGAATGTGACCTTCGAGAGGAGTTCTCCTGTAGAAAACCGATCAATATGCTGTCTCGGTGCTCTGATCAAAACATCAAAGAGCTGAGTTCGCAGCACATGCACTACCGATCGCGCCACTTTGTTCATGAAATAGCTACCGGCGAAAAAGCCCAAAGCGCGCCCCAAAGAGAGGAAAATAGCCGCTACTGGCACCGCAATTCGAGCGTAATCAGTCGGTGATTTATCACCCGGTGGCCATACCCACTGAGACATTTGCGAAACGAAGCCAACCTCAAGTAGCGGTTCACCACCCAAGGAATCTAAAAGAAACTGCGTCAGATCGGCCAACAGCACGTTCCCAATGCTGTAAATAACATAGCCCACGAAGCTCAAAATTAACGAGCCTTTATAGGCTAAGGCATAGCCCAAGAGCCGCCTATAAAGTGCGGTATCTGACGTTTTTAAAGCTACCTTGTTTGACACACTATTCACCGGAAAGAGGCCTCTGAGCACTGATAGATAAACGCTTGAAGCCTAGCTGGCTGACTGTATCCATCGACATGACAACCATAGCATGCCGGGTATCACTGTCAGCGACTATAGAAACAGGTATATCGCGCCTATCCCCCGTTTTTTCAACGATAATAGCGCGTAGATTCTCCGCATCGGCTGGAAAGGGCGTGCCGTTGAGGAACATCGCCCCGCTCGCAGTAATGACGATTGCTAGACCGTTGTCGGACGGTCTCTCCTCACCTTTGGCCTCAGGTAAGTTCACGACCAGCTCACTCAAGTCGGTGAAACTCGTAGAGACCATAAAAAAGATCAGTAACAGGAACACCACATCGATGAGCGGTGTCACATTAACCGACAGCGCGTCTTTGCGTTGACGCTTGAACTTCACGCTGATTAATCCTGCCCGGAGTCGTTGTGTATGGCGTCCACTAACTTGATAGCCTCTCTTTCCAAATCGACGACGATGGTGTCTATCAAGCCCGTGAAATACCGATGCATGACAAGCGCGGGAATGGCTACGATGAGCCCTGCCGCAGTGGTTAACAAGGCCTCTGATATTCCTCCCGCGAGTGCATTGGCGTTGCCCGTGCCGACGGTCGTGATCTGCGCAAAAACATCGATCATTCCCACGACGGTACCTAAAAGGCCCAACAGTGGCGCGATGGCAGCTACGGTGCCCAGTGAATTAAGGTATTTCTCTAGATCGTGGACAACATGCGATGCAGCTTCTGAGATGCGCTCTTTCATCACCTCGCGCCCCTGCCCTTTACCAGAAATACCCGCCGCAAGAATGGCACCCAAGGGCGAGTTCGATCGCAAAGTGGCTAGCTTTTGAGCATTTAGCTCTCCCTGTTTCAAATCACGCCACACGGTCGCCAAAAGATGCGGTGGTGCAACTTTGAGCCGATCCAAGGCTGCGTAACGCTCAATGCTGATGCTCACTGCGATCAGCGAACAAAGCACGATAAGTGGCATTACCCAGCCGCCCGCTGAAAGTAGATCGTACATAGTATCGCCCTAAGGTACCTGCCTCGAGTATACCTGCGTTATTCGCTTAACCAAACGGACGTATCTTGTGGCCCCTCGGCCCAGTAAGGGATGAGCTTATGCCGCATCACGGTCATATTAGGCGCTCCCTCGACATTGAAACGCAGCGTGACATCCCCCTGAGAACCCGTACTCCAAACCTTTACACCGCGGCGGCGATAGCGGTTGACAATATCAACATCCGGGTGGCCAAACTGATTACCAAACCGAGAGGTGAATACGACATTCGCGGGTTCAGTATGATCAATGAAACTCCGACTGCTCGATGTCTTAGAGCCATGGTGGGCGGCAACCAATAGAGTGATAGGTTTTTCTATTTTCCTAGCAGCCAGGATATCGAGCTCAACTGCAGTAGGGATGTCTCCAGGTAACAAAATCGATGCATCCCGCATCTCAAGAGCCAAGACACAGGAATCAGCATTTTTATCCGCGGCAAGTTGGCCGGTTCCAGATAAAAATCTGACAGTAATATGGCGATCGAATCCAATTTCCTGTCCTGGCCTACATGGAACTCCGCCGAAACCGTGATGACTGACCACATCAAATTCTCTGCGTACTAGACTCAACCCACCCGCGTGATCCAAGTCGCCATGACTGACGACAAGTAAATCCAGCCGAGACACCCCAATCTGCTTGAGCCACTTAATCGTCCGTCGATCAATTGCAGGGCGGCCTTGAAAGCTCACGCCACCAGTGTCGTAAAGCATTGTCATTTTGGGCGATCGTACAAAAACCAAGGTGCCTTGCCCAACATCCAATACGTGCAAGGTTGTCTTCGAGCTCTGACCTCTTGCGGTCGACAGAAAAAGACACAATAAACAAATGGCTCCGATTCGGGCTTTTCCCGGTAGCAGCCGCGCGCTAAGCACAATCGCGCAAAGGCAGAACACCCCCCAGTGGAATGGCACCCCATGCAGTAACCAACCCTCCGTCGCACTTAGGACGGATTCGAATATCGTCATCAGGAGATCTACAGACAAACTACTCACGCGCAATGCAACTCGCCCTGCCTCAAGGCCAACGCCCTCAGCAACTAGACCAAGCAGCCCGATCGGCAAGGTAAACGCGGTAAGTAATGGGACCAATATAAGATTGGTCAGCAAGGATGCCAATGTGACTTGACCGAAAAACAGCGTTGTCAGAACTGAGGAAACAAGCGCGATAACGATATGGAGTCGAAGAAATGTACGAAGTCTAGAGGCAGCCGGGCGCGCTGTTTCATTGATAATCACCCCTGTCATTACCAGACTTAGCCAAAAACTGGGAGTGAGGCCCGCCCAAGGATTGGCCGCTAATAGCGCTGCACCAACAGTACATACAATGCCGAGGGGGTGTGGTGTCCACAGCAGCGTGCGAAAGAGCATTGAACCCACGAGCATCAGAAACGCGCGCTTAGCGGGGAGTGAGGCGCCGGTCAACAGGACATAAGCAAGTGTGATACCAGCCACGCCAATTGTCATAAGCGCCGTCTGTAGCGCTTGATCGTGAATCGCACCCAAACGTCTTGGAAATCCTAAGATCGCATAGGACCAAAGTGCAACGAGACCTACATGGAGTCCGCTCACAACAAAGGCATGCGTCATGCCCATCGTTCGCAAATTCAGCCAGTCGTCATTCGTCAATCGATCCTGCCGACCAAGCAGCAGCGCCTGAAGGTGTCGTGCTGCGCTTTCTGATGTCGCGCCCTCATCAATTCTTTGACTTGAAAGAGACCGCAGTGAGGTAAGACGATGACGTGTTGCTGGCTGATGTAGGGAAAAGGATTCTATGGACCACCTAGCATCGATATCATCAGCGAGGTGCCGCAGATTTCCTGGCAAACCGCCCTTTGTCCAGCGGTAGTCATGATGCTTGAGCCGAGCACTGCCGCTGATGATCTGTCCTATAGCGAAGTGAGCTGGTTTCAAATCCTCTATCGCGAGTTGCGAATCAGTAACCAAGCTGGCTGTGACCCGGTCAAAGCGATCGCACGACCTGTCCACCACCTTTAATGACTCCAGCACCACGAATGTGATTTGGTCACCCGTGATGCTCGATAATGTGCGGGGGAAGTCGGCGATAGTGCCCTGAAAATTCATCGCGCTATCAAAACACTCGGGGGGTATTTGTCGGTTCTCGTAGGCTAAAAAATGAAAAGACCCTATAACCAGTCCACTGATGATGGCCCACCGGCAGAACGTGGGGGCCGGCAGACAGACAAGCAATAGCGCGATGCCGACGTGCAGCGGCCAGAAAAACGACTC
>CAJYAI010000068.1 GCA_913064725.1 uncultured Alteromonadaceae bacterium
GAGACGCGAGATAGCGAGACCCGCCTTAACGGGCTTTATGCGATTATATTCGTACCAACTTTTTAGCGACTTCAGCATGTTTCTGGCTCTACGAGTCCATATTGGGGTCCATAGTAGCAAATACAGATCAAGTTTCGGCCCCTTATCTTTTTGTAAGCCGGGTTGCCGTGGCTCATATTTGCGAATCCGAAAATTCTGCCACGGTCTCTCTGGCGATACGTTGCAGGTAGCCGACCTCGGCGGCGGGTAGCCGTCCATAATAGTCATACGTCAACTGACGTGGTTCGACGCCGTACAGTGAGAGAAAAACCAGATAAGCTCCGAGATAAGTGCCACGTAAATTGGGGTGTGTGCCGTCGAAATCTGCATGCAACAGGAAGTCTGGGCGCTCTCTGTAAGATCGCTCATAGGCGAGACCCACGGGAATCATCTCAGCATCTGCTGCCTTAGCCGCAACCCTGTAAGCAGAACTGATCTTCTTGATCATAGACTTATCTGCTCGCCGGTGCGGTTGCACGTAAGCGTGCGTCATGTAGAGCATGGGCTTGCCACCCTTTTGTCGGATCTTTGTGGAGAACAAGACCGCGGTATCAACAAACTCGCGCCTCGCTTGCTCGGACAGAGGCTCCGCGCTACCACCCTGCATAATCACCACTTGAAATGGACGCTCAACACCTATCTGGCCCGGCTTTAAAAGCCAGTCGATATTGTGATGTTTTAGTCTGGCACCACCGATGGTCGAAGACTTGTACTGGAAGTCTCCGCTTCCCATGGCAAAACGCTCCATCGCCATGCGCTTAACGTGATTATGTAGGCTGTCATTATAGTAAAGGTAGCTGTTTCCGACGAACAGCACCCGACTCACGGGCGCCGGTTGCGCAGCCAGATGCTGAGCGACCAATGCAATCGCAAGTGTGATCATCGCGCGCGCAACCCAATGGTTCGATTGCCCTATCAAGGAATTTCCGTGTTTAGTCCGCATCAGCCGTCAGAAAATTATTGGTACAACTAAGGTTGCCAGCAGCGTCAATACCAAGAGCGCTGCCACATTCATTAAGAAGCCAGCTCGTACCATTTCAGGAATAGTCAGCACCCCGGACGAAAATACGATGGCATTCGGCGGAGTCGCCACCGGTAACATGAATGCACAGCTCGCCGCGAGTGTTACTGGTACGCATAAAACTAAGGGCTCTATACCCGACTGGGCTGCGATGGCGGCAATTACGGGTAGAAACGTAGCTGCGGTTGCCAGATTGCTCGTCAGCTCAGTGAGAAAGACGACCAATCCCGCTGCCGCAACGATCAGAACAAGTAAACCGAGATCTGCCACAGGCAGCAGTGATTCACCTAGCCAAACAGCCAATCCCGAGCTTGATACTTGCGACGCCAATGCCAGTCCTCCGCCAAACAAGATCAGCACGCCCCATGGCAAGCGCGAGACGTCGTCCCACACCATCAGCCGCTCACCCTGTTGCCTGCCGGAGGGCAGGACGAAGAGTATCAGCGCAACGGCCATCACTATACCGGCGTCACTAACACCCTCAAGACCGGGCATAGTGTTAAGCCACTTGCGGGTCATCCACACACCCACGACGGAGAGAAAAAGTAGTCCTACCCGCTGTTCAGGTAGAGACAAGCGACCCATATCGCTACGCATTTTTCGTATAACGTCTGCCGCTTGGGTACTCTCCGGAATAGTAACGGTAAAGGCGACCCGTGTGAGAATAACCCACCCCAAGGGGAGCAACACCAATGCAAGGGGCAAGCCGATCAACATCCAGTCAAAGAAGGCTATTTGCATCCCATAAGTCTCTTCAATGAAGCCGGCAAGTAGCACGTTAGGAGGGGTTCCGATGATCGTCGACATACCGCCAATCGTCGTCGCGTAAGCAAGTGCGAGTAAAAGTGCCACCTGAAATGCACGCTTATCGCCGATACTAACGCCCTCAGACTTCTCCACAACCATGGCCGCTACTGATGTCGCTATGGGCAGTAGCATCATCGCTGTCGACGTATTGGTCATCCACATCGACAAGACGGCAGCCGACACCATGAAACCTAGGATCAGCTTCCGACCATCCGTTCCCGTTCGAGACAATACAGCGAGCGCAATCCGGCGATGCAGCGACCATTTTTCGACCGCAAGCGCCAAAATGAAGGCTCCCATGAACAGAAAAATTGTGGGGTGCGCATAGCTCTGCGCCACTGTCTTAATCGGCATCACCTGCAATAATGGAAAACTCACCAGCGGTATAAATGCTGTTGCCGCCACAGGTATCGCCTCAGTTGACCACCAGATAGCCATCCACAGGCCAACACCAGCAACGAGCCATGCATCTCTGGGCATTGTCTGCTGCGAATCGCAGGTCAAAAACATGATGGCAAAAACCAACGGGCCAATCCACAGACCAATACGTTTTACCGAAGACTGAGCCTGCTCAATCGCTGCGTTCATAAACTGCTTCCCAAGAGACCAAAAGGCCCCCTTACGGAGGCCTTTTGGTTAGTAAATTAACATGTCACGCGTCAGCTGCTCAAAAGCTCATCCGCAGATCGAGGTACATGTAACGACCGTAGTCTGTGTGCGCGTCAGCAAAGTAGCCGAAGTAACGATCGGCCAAAGGAGCTCGCTCATCAGTCAAGTTCTTTACACCCAATCTCATGCGTGATCGTGCATCGCCCATATCGAATCGGTAGTCAAAGGTGGCGTCATAAGTAGTCATGGACGGTATGACATATCGCGTACCATCGCTCAAGGTTAAGGAGCTCTGGTAGAACGAGCCGACTTGGAAGCCAGAGAGCGAGGCGCCAAAGTCACCACGACGCCACCGCAAACTTGCCGTGTGTCGCTCCTCTTGATTGCCGTCGCGACCAATCAGGTCAGCAAACCCATCAATAGGAATATTCGCTGGTATAGCGCCGCTCGCCTGGCTGGCAACAAGAAGTGCCGCATCACCCGAAGCCTCTTGCTCAAACGTATCCATAAAGGATCCGTTATAGCGGAAGGTGAAGGTGCCAACATCGGTATCGACGTCGTAGTAGACGCCAATGTCGTACCCCTCAAGCGTCCGCTTGTCGAGGTTAGCGTAAGCGTCATCAACCCGCACCGTATCGCCACCGGGACAAATTCCGGCCTCGGTAAACGCTGCAATCTGATCATCATCAGGTGCCTGACGGACGACCGCTGGATTGAAGGTCATTGAGCAGTTCGATGTCCCAGCTTGCAGACGATAATACAGATCGAGAATCATGTGATTTTCTTCGCCAAATAGTCCAATGGTGTTGTCTTTCTCGATGCTCCACCAGTCAGCTGTTACAGAGAGTCCATCAATAGGCTCAAATACAAAACCAATCGAGGTGTTCTCGCCCGTCTCTGACTCTAATAGGTCACTACCCTGAGCAGAGCGCTGTATCGAGTTGCGGCAATCGAGATCGTAAACCTCACCGGTGACTTGGTTGGCGTACTCACAGGTCCAGTCCGTTCGCGTGTTGCTACGTGCGACCAGCCCCTCATTCACAGTTACTAAGTTAGGTGCGCGAAAAGTCTCTGACCACGAACCACGAATGAGCAGTGGCTCTATGGGGCGATAACCAAAAGCCGCCTTGCCAACTGACACGTTACCGTCACCGATATCGGAGTAGTCCTCATTGCGAATGGCAAGTTGGACATTGAGATTGTCTAAGACGGGAATCTGTAATTCGGCAAATACCGAGGTAACCGTTCGAGAGCCCGCACTGTCTCCAGTGGGACTCGAGTTTGCGACGTCACTGACGTAGGGGTAGGTATCGCCCTGATAGTCGGTGAATACGATCGTGCCATCGAGACGGGGGTCACGATCATCACTATAACTTTCCTCACGCCACTCAACGCCTACCAGTCCTCCGACTGAGCGGGAGCCCAGATCGAATAACGCATTATTAGACACCTTAAAATCGAAGGTTGTGAGTTCCGTCTCTGACTTTCGGTAAACATCGATCAAGATACGTTCGATGTTTGAACCCTCGTATGTTGGATCGAGTGGGTTAAACGCATTAGCCGTTGTATCGTTTAGTGCTTCTTGTGCCAGCGTATTAGAAACTCGGTTGTTCGTTATATCGTCTTTTGTTGCCTTGGCATAAGAGACCGCTGTCTCCCAATCCCAATCTCCCTGACTGCCGCGAAAACCCTGCAAGAGCCGGAACATATCGCCGTCATTGTTAACAATCCTCGGCACCTGACCGAAACGGTAATTGTCAATGATCAGATCGAGACCTTCGGCCGGAACACCGGACATCGCATCATCAAGGCCCGGTCCAGAGAGTCGCCCGGGGCCACTTCCTAGTGGGTTATAGTAATTAGCCGCATCCATGATTAGCTTGACAGAGCTAAACGTGGCTGACGCATGCCGCGTCAGGTTCGTCTCCGATTCGTAGAACGATACTTCCGTAAAACTCTCAGCACCGTTTTCGAGCTCGTGGGTGATGTTGGCAAAGATGCTCATGCGATCGAGTTCAGATGCGAGATCGCGACCAAAGCCATTATTACCGTTTAAGTCGTAACGATACGTACCCTGTCCATCGACAGCACCACAGGTGGTAGCGTTAATCGAGTACTGGCATCGAGAGTCGCCAGTGGGGTAAGTCTCAAACTCGCCCGCTGTATCAGTGATAACGCCATTCAGGCTGGTCGGTTCACGTGATGTACGAACGTCCATCTGCGGGTAAAGACCATTCGCAGAATTATTTCTAAATGCTGTGTTACCGGCCCAAGGCGAGTCCTCGGGTACACGGCGTCGAAAGTCGGAGTCAGACCATCGCGGATCGTCATTCGAGCTCACTCGATCGCGGTGATAGTAATTGAAGAAAACACCGACATTAGTTCTACCATCATTAAAGTCCTGACCCCATTCCGCTGTCACGCTTTGACGCGTGCTGGGCGTATTCTCAAATTCCGAGTGCCGGAAACGGATATTGAACCCCTCGAAATCGTTCTTCAGTACGGTGTTGACCACACCAGCTACGGCATCAGCGCCATAAATCGCAGATGCGCCATCGCGGAGCACTTCAACTCGATCGATACCCCACACAGGGAGGTGGTTGGAGTTGGCGGTGTTAACTGGGATAAAGCTACCACCCACCTCTTCCGTCTGGTAAGTGGCCGAGTTCACCATTCGACGGCCGTTCAGCAACACGAGTGTATTACCCGTACCGAGGTTACGTAGGTTAAATGCGCCCAAATCCCCGCGCCCTGAGTTGACGCCACCGGAAATATTTTCAGCTTCGTTGAAGAAGTTTTGCCCGTTTTCAGGAATGAGGGCAAGCAGCTCATCACCCGAGTCAATGCCCATAGCTTCGATGGCTTCAGCATCAATGACACTGACTGCGAGGGCCTCCGATATCGAAGCCCCCTTGATTTGGGAGCCGACGACAATCACTTCCTCTAAGGGAGTGTCATCGTCCTGGGCGAAACTAACGGATGAGGCAAATGCAATGGCCGCAACGAGTGGTGCGTGCCTTAGATAGAAGGGACCTTTACGCGATTTGATCATAGCTAACTCCTTGGGAATATTATTAGTAATTTGTGAGCGTATTGAACGCATTACTCCTCTCCGCTCAGTTTTAGCCTTTTTCTTTGTGATTCGCCATTTTTTTTATCTTAAACACTAAAGAGCCTCCCACACATCACAGGGCGATCCTTATCTAAACGAACTAGCGGGGCAGGGGCCTGCCCAATCGCTGTTTTGTTACCTCACCGTCTCTGACAGCGAAGTCACCATTTATGACTAAGTACTCAACCCCGCGAGAAAGCATGTTCCAATTTGAAAAACCTGCTTCTTCACGGTAGCGATCGGGATCAAATACAAGCACATCAGCAATGTGTCCATGGAGCAAGGTGCCACGATCGTTCAAACCTAAAATAGCCGCAGGTAATCCGCTGCTAGCTCGAACAAAGTCAGTCAGCGAGAGCGTCCCTCTTTTTCGAACATAGGTGTCGTATTTTCTGGGAAAGCTGCCGTATTTTCGTGGATGACCATCGGTACCATCGCTTGACGTGGCTACCCAAGGCTCGCGCATAAACTGCTCAATATCGGACTCAATCATGTTAAAAGATACAACCCGAGCTCTTCCCTCACCGATCAGGTGCGCAGCCGCAACCTCGGGCGCTACGCCCATGGTTGAGGCGATTGCATCGAGCCGCAACCCGTGCCATTGGGCATCCTCGGTTTCCACTAACATGAGGCTAGTCGGCCCTCCGCGACGCTCAATATTAGCGGCCATATCTATCAGTAATAGTTCACGTAGCTCGGGGTCCGATAGTCGGTTTCGAATCGCGTCAATACCACCCACCTGGTATTCGCTGCTGACGACGGCACTTTTGAGCTGCGTTGAAGACGCAACCCAGGGGTATTGATCAGCAGAAATCTGCAAGCCCTCTTCACGCGCCGATCTTATCTTCCCGATGATGTCACCTGAGCGGCCCCAGACATCTTTGCCTAAGACCTTAATATGGGCGATGTGCGCCGGTATGTCCGCCTCTCTGGCAATTCGAATGACCTCATCGACCGCAGCATCAACGCCGACACCGCGTGAGCTTTCTGCACGAATATGAGATTCGTATATCGCGTTGTGGCTCGATGCAACTCTCGCGAGCTCGATGACCTCCTCCGTGGTTGCGTGTGAGCCATCGGCATAAAATAGTCCTGTAGATAAGCCGAGAGCACCCTCATCGAGCGACTCGCTCAAAATCGTTTTCATCTCGGCTATTTCGGCTTCAGTAGCAGGCCTACCGGTCTCGTCCATCACCCTGCGTCTCAAGGAGGCATGCCCGACCAGCTGAGCTACGTTTGTGCCGGCACCGTGCGCGAAGATCTGATTAAAACGATGCCTAATACGTGTTGCTCCATCACCGTCATTACCGATGACAACGGTCGAAACACCTTGGGTTAAGTAGTGCTCCATATGAGCCGTTTCGGGCGAGACCAGATCCGCCCGCGCATGTGTGTGAATATCGATAAATCCAGGGGTTATGACCTTGCCAGATATATCAATTTCCGACTCTGCTTCCGGGGTTTGAGTCCCCGTCAGACGCACGATCCTGCCATCACGGATTCCAATATCACCCTTGTAAGGGGCAGCGCCTGTGCCATCGACCACCACACCGCCTCTGAATAAAATATCCAGCGGCTGATTAGCCGACACCTGCTGAAAATAGGCGCGCATGAAAGCCTCAGCCGCAGTTCGACCATACTCTCGCACAAACTTTCGATCGGTCTCATCGCCCATCTCCAGAGTGGTTGAGGAGACGCCGTACTGAGTAAAGAAGTAGTGCTTTGCCGCATTTAACTGCGGCGTTTTGGAGATCTGCCTTCGAATCTCAAAACCGTCGAATTGCGATTGCATCTGCTTTTCGAACCCCAACAACCAATCACCCAGTAAGTGTGGAAACCGATCTGCGGTTTGATCCGCTTGCGTGTAGAAGACCTCGTAGCGCGTTGAATGAAAGTCGATAGCTTTGATCAGCTGACTCTCGTTGTCGTCAAGCCACTGAGTAACATCAGCGTCGACTGCCCTGTTTTCGGGCTGCGTTAGTGGACCCCACTCGCGATTGAGGTCCTTACCTTGAAAATTGTGCCGCCAGTAACCCTTGTCGACGCCATCCGGATTAATGAGGGGATATAATAGAACGCCAACCTCCTCTCGAAAACGCTCGGCGAGCTCATCTTCCTCAAACAAACGCTCAACAAAACTCATCAGCGCGATTGCGCCCGTCGTTTCAGGCGGATGCTGTCGTCCTAACAACAAGAGGGTATGACGCTTAGCCGGGCTCGCAACGCGCCACAACGGACGTCCATCAATCGACTCACCAACAGACCCGACATCTAAACCATACCGACTTTGCAGCGACTCAAGCCAATGTGCGTAGTGTGAGGAGGTAAGTAGCGGTTGCGCAGCTACCACTACCGACTTTGAGGCCGGTACAATGATGCTAAAGGCAGCTTGATTACGATCTTGACTCAGTGAGACTCGGTCTGAAGGATAGGTTTGCCAAGCTACACCATCGATGCTGATATCTGGCGTATAACGATGTTTATGTGTCCCATAGTCCAAGACAATTGGCACGGTCACTTGCACTGGAGACGCGAGGCGAAATGCATACCAAGGACTGCTATTGATGGGCTCATCTTCAGGCGCAATCTGAACCGTGATTTTACCGCCTGACGATACGTCGCAGCTGTCGATATTGCCGCCTTGAAAGTCGATAAAGACCTTGAGGCTTCCACCCTCACAAATCGGTGTTTTTATCTCGGCGCCGGCCGAGGCGCTTACAAAGATCACACTTGTGAGTAATAAGGCAAACAGCGCTCGCATGGCAACGCCCTCGTATTGGTTTTTATTGTTGATAGGCCAGCAAACCTAATTTAGCTCTACTGGTTGTACTGCCTCCGGGTTCGACCAAAAGCCACTTAACAAGTCGGTCCGCGAAATCACATATAGCGCATCTTCATCTAAGACCACTCGTGTGTCTCCATCAACAGCGCCTGGGGTCAGTGTCACTTCACCCGCGGCTATTACCGCAGCTTCGGCTGGTGAACGCTTATCTGAAATCTCAAAAAGCGCGATTCGATCAACCTGCGTGCAGCAAACCCCGTCTTCAACACCCCCACCCGAATAAGGCACGGTGAATCGGTCAACCGTGTCACCGGCTAGGTACGTAAATGCGTAGCGATTATACTGCGCCGGACTATATGCCCAATCCAACTCGCTGCCCAGCTCGGTCACACCTAGAGAACTAGGTGAGGCCACATCGCTAACGTTATAGAGCTCGACTTTCGGATGCCGGCGCGCGCTCGACCCCAGTCCTAACAATAACGCGTCAGAGACCTCGTGGAGTAAATCTGAAAAACCCGGCACTTCAAGCTCTCCTAGGATTGCCGGTTCCCGGGGATCCGACAAATCGATGACATAAAGCGGGTCAATTCGCTCAAAGGTCACTAGGTACGCCCTATCGCCCATGAAGCGAACACCATAAAGATCTTCATTTGGCTTACCGATGCGCGATGCGGGGTCGTTACCCAGTACACCCAGCACGTCTAGTTCTGGCGCGTCCTGCTCAGCCCCTAGTGTATATAGTCGGTGACGAAGCGCGTCTTCGGGATCGCCGGTCCACTCTGTGGTCACCAACCGCACAACGCCGGCAGCTTCACTAATGCGAAAGTCGGCGTTACCCCCTGTGTACAGGCTACCCTCAACACGTTCCGAGCCTACATAATCGAACGAGTCACGATCTAACAGGTGCACCATGGTGCCACCTTCCTCGAGATCCCATCGAACATGGGTCAACGCAATAACACTGTCGCCCATGTAGACACCGGTTACAGGCTCTAAAATACAGGCAGATCGCAGTATGTCGCCTGTCTCAGCAGACAGGGTTAACAGACTGGTTATCGTCGAGTCTCCAGGGCTGGGGTCCGCTAGCGGGTGCTCTGGGTCAAGCCGATAGCAGCCATTTAGCGTCAGAGGAGAGACCCGCTCTCCATCTACCCGGATCTCAGGGAGAATATCGTCCTCTGAAGCCGCAGCTAAGATGCTTTCATTGCTGGCCACCTCCTCAGCTGACTGGGGGTATGCCACCAAACCGTCGATATTCGGAGCGTGGCGCGTAATGATGTGTATGTTGTCGCCAGTGCGTCGCGACGTCACCAGCGCACCCTCAATGCTCATTGTCGCCATCGACACAGGATTTCCTGGATCTGTGATGTCAAAATGTAACACGCTTACCTGCTCACCAAGCCATCCGCTGGGCGACGTAAAGCGCTCGCCAAAGCTGCCCCACCACGCCGTCGATAGTAAGACCTGAAGCCGGTTATCGGACAGATACATACCCTCAGCCTGCTGATCTGACTCTAGCTCAATCGTTGCCACAGGCGTTGCCGTGCCCGATTCCGGGCTCGTTTGGAACAGGGCGATTTGAGGCACTGGAGACTCATCGTTTGGCGGCGGCAACGCGTCGGCAATGGCCAATGGCTCAGCGGTAAAGCAACAGCCACTGCGGCTGGGCGCAATGGCAAGGGTGACCCCGTTGTACTTAACGATATCGTACTCATCAACAGCCGATTCCAGCGTGTAGGTACCGGAAAAGCCTGCGCCTGCTGCGCCATCGGCGGCGGGTGCAGACTCCAAGACCACACCAGCGTCGGCGGATCTAGACGTCACAATTTGCGTCAATTTTGATGCATAGCTCGCGAGCCCTGCTCCATCACCACTGCTGCGTACCCACAGGCCCGTCGGGTCTGGCGCTGGCGGCACTGCGACCACGGGTGGCTGAGACTCGCCACCGCCACCGCCGCCACAGGCGGTTACTATCCCAACTAAGCTCATCAGGATAGTGTGTTTTACAGACAGCATTTTAGTCTCCCGGGTAAACCAGTCATATTGGCCAATGTTACATCTCTTACGTTGGCAGTCATCAGACCCCGTCCCGAGTACTGACATCAGTGACCGTCAATGCACAAAAAATCACTATGGTCGCTGCGGGCCACAATGTAACGGTGCGCATCGGCGCTATTAAAGCGCGGCTAGAACGAAAAACAGAGCCGCTATCGCGGCCGCTAGAACAGCGTAAGGCAACTGCGTAATCGCGTGTTGGTAAGTGTCACAACCCGCCCCTTGCGCTGACAACACGGTTGAGT
>CAJYAI010000069.1 GCA_913064725.1 uncultured Alteromonadaceae bacterium
CCGAAGGCGGTGCTGGCAACTTCGGTCAGATCAATGGTGAGACACGTGACGACGATAGCGGTACGCTCAAGTATGTCGTTATTGCTGAGGGCGGTTATCTTATCAATGCCGAAGGTGACGAGATAAACGGTCTGTCACTGAACGGTGTTGGTAGCGGCACAGAGATGTCATACATCCAAGTCCACGATAATGCTGATGACGGTATTGAGTTCTACGGCGGTGACGTAAACGTCAAATACGCTGTTGTCACAGGTGCACGTGATGATTCAGTTGACTGGGACGAAGGCTACCGCGGGAATATGCAGTACGTCATCGTTAAACAGTCTGCGGAGGGCAGTGGTGAAGCGTTCGAAATGGACACACAGGGTGCTGATTTACCACTATCTAAGCCAACTGTATCTAACGTCACTATCATCGCGAACAAACAGGCTGACGACGACTCCTACATTATGCAGTTCAAGAAGAAGTCTGGTGGTTTCTTCCACAACGTCGTCGCCACTGTTGCCTCCGACTCACCTAACACCTTTGAGTCTTGTGCGAAAATCACAGGCGGTGCGGGTGCTAACGTAAATACAGCTCTGGTGTTCAACAACTGGATTCAGGACTGTGCGAATGATGGTGCCGGCGGTACGCTGGTATCGGCCGACAGTGAAGACGGTGCGGATGCAGTGG
The DNA here is from genome assembly GCA_913064725.1 of uncultured Alteromonadaceae bacterium. Taxonomy (GTDB): domain Bacteria; phylum Pseudomonadota; class Gammaproteobacteria; order Pseudomonadales; family Halieaceae; genus Luminiphilus. Next base: position 673 of record CAJYAI010000069.1, read on the forward strand.
CTAATACGTCGGTTGTCGTCACAGCTCCTGCGCTGGATGCCATCTTAGCGTCGCAAGCAACGGAGGCTGTTCTCGCTGCGCCTCTCAACTGGACCGAGATTAACGCTGCATACTCGGAGTCAACAGCAAATACGAGCTATCTCGACGCGACGGACTTCATTGGTGCCGTGAACCCTGACGGTTCAAACCCCTGGTGGGCTGGCTGGACAGTTACAGGTTCGCTCTAAATACCAAGGTAAGACTATAAAGGGCGGCCAACAGGCCGTCCTTTTTTTTGTCTGAATTTCACTAAAAACTACTTAATCGGTGTGATCCACCCAAAATATTGGATCGTAATATCTGAAACCTTCTTTGGTTTCCAAGCCATCTTCCCCCAGATGGTTTTATGATTCCCCGGTCCTTTGGCCGGGGTTTTTTTTGTCCGATCGTGGAGCAGTTTATGGTGAACTATATGCGTTATGGTCCGTTGCTTCTGATGGTATTCGCTCTAAACGCATGCACCAGCGTTTCGGTTGACGATTACGCTGATAGCGAGCCACTTTTTGTCCCAGAGTCTTTTTTTAGCGGCTCGTTGACTGCATACGGTGTGGTGAAAAACTATAAAGGTTTTGCGAGTCGGTCTTTTGCCGCTGATATCACCGCATGCTGGCAAGACGGTATAGGAACATTGGATGAGCGGTTTATCTTTGACGATGGCGAAAAGCAAACCCGAGTATGGACCTTGGAGAAAAATCTAGACGGGTCATATAACGCGACAGCCGGTGATGTTCGCGGTGTTGGTCGAGCGCGCGTCGCGGGTAACGCGATGTTTCTAGACTACGTATTAACTATTCAATTATCGGACAGTAGCATTGATGTTGCCGTCGATGATCGTATGTACCTTGTCAGCGAAGACGTGTTGATTAACGAGTCGACGTTGACCAAGTTGGGTTTGCCGGTTGGAGGCATTGTGCTGACTATTATTAGACATCCGGAGGTCTCGGTGGCATGTCCAGCCGTTTGATGACGCAAGTCCTAGGGTATGCAGGTTTATTGCCTTTTTTCGGATTTTGTTTGGGGTTTAGTTTGCTCGAAGATTGGCCTCGGTCACTGTCGATCCAAGGTTTCGTCATTTATTCGCTGGCTATATTTTCGTTTCTCGCGGGCGCGCTGTGGGGGCAAGAGCAGCGAATAGGGAGCCCGTCCGCAGTGAGCACACTGGTCATTAGTAATGGTCTGGTACTCTTCGGCGTCGCGTCAATTTTGACCGCACAAGCCATGATGGCCGCCGTTTTTCTCATGTTGGGCTATATCGCGCTCATGTGGTACGAAGGCCGAACCACAGAGCTCGAACCTTGGTATCGCAAGATGCGGTCGCGACTAACCACAGGTGTGGTGTTGGCGCATGTCACATTCGTGGCGCTTCATGTAAACGGTGCATAAAACCCGTCACTTTCAAACTGCGTTAATCGACACATTGTGCGATCATTGCGCACCATGAGCGACCCTTCGCAGACCCCGTCAATACTCGCAATCGATACCGCCACGAACCTGTGTTCTGTCGCCTTAGTATCGTCGAGTGAAATAAAAGAAATCCAACGAGACATTCCTCGAGCTCACAACCAGCATATTTTGGCCATGGTAGATGAGGTGCTGGAGGGACGTACGCTACGTGATGCGGTCTCAGTGATAGCCTGCGGCGTCGGGCCAGGATCCTTTACGGGTATCCGCGTTTCAGTAGGTGTAGCACAGGGCCTGGGTTGGTCCCTAGAATTACCCATCTACCCGTTTTGCTCCCTGGCAGCACAGGCCATGGCAGGGTCTAACAATGATTCGCATTGGATTCTAAGTACAATTGATGCGCAGATTGGTCAGGTGTATTGGGCTTGGTTCGAATCCCAAGCCGGGACGGTTCGTCCGTTGACAGCACCTGCGATAACGCGGGCTGCGGATATCACCGTCCCATCAGTCACCCCTGAACCGACGCGCGATAATAGCTCAGACTTAATTGTTGGTGACGCGGCTGACGTGGTCCGCCAGGAAGTAAAGGCATTTGCACCATGCCAAACTGCCAGCCATATTCGCCCGCAGCCGTCGCGGAGCGCCTTGTACTTTTTGGATAATTACGACTCGCAAAAGCTCATAAAGGCTCAGGAACTGGAGCCGCGTTATGTACAGCAGGACATTGGATGGAAGAAATTGGCTGAGCAAGGTAAGCGGGTCTGATGGACTATATCCAAGCGATTTTACTGGCGCTGATACAAGGTTTGACGGAGTTTTTACCCGTGTCCAGTTCAGCTCACCTCATTTTGCCGGCGCAGCTATTGGGATGGCCTGACCAGGGACTTGCTTTCGATGTGGCAGTTCATACTGGGACGCTGATAGCTGTGATTGTCTATTACCGAGCATCGTTGCAGTCTTTATTGTTTGCGACACTAGGACGAGGTGATGCCCTAGTTGAACGACGGCGCGAGGTCTTGTGCCTTGCGCTAGCCACCCTGCCGGCGGTGGCCGTCGGTGTGCTCTTCGCTGATATGATTGATAGCGTTTTGAGAGGGATACCCGTCATTGCGACCACTACGCTGTTGTTCGGTGTCTTGCTCGGTCTCTCCTATGCCTATCGCGCCCCAGGGATTGATGAGCAACCAATCACGCGGCTAGATCACGCAATACTCATTGGCCTAGCGCAGGCGTTTGCACTCATTCCAGGTACATCTCGCTCAGGTGTGACCATGACGGCCGGGTTATTTCTGGGCTACAACATAGCGAGCGCTGCGCGATTTTCTTTTCTATTGTCGATTCCGGTGATTGCCGGTGCCTTATTATTGATGCTCGTTAGGGAATGGGGGGCTTTGTTTGCTTCTTCTAGTGTCCTGCTAACTGTCAGCGCCATGCTAATTGCAGCATTGAGTGCTTACGCAACGATTGCCTTCTTTGTTAGTTTAGTTGCGCGGGTGGGAATGATGCCGTTTGTCATTTACCGTATTTTCCTAGCGATGGTCCTGTTTTTGATTGTGGTGTTTGTATGAGTGGTATGACGAAAGAAACTGTAAATGCGCAACTGATGGCATTCCTTGGCGAGTCAACTACGCCATTCCACGCCGTGAGCAGTATGGTGTCGCGCCTGCAGTCTGCCGGTTTCACACTTTGGAGTGATGCAAGCCGTGAGCCACTTGCAGTGGGTGACAAGCATTTCACCGTCCGCAATGATTCGAGCTTAGTTGCGTTCACGGTTGGTCAGAGTCTTGAGAATGGTTTGAGGTTAGTGGGTGCCCACACAGACAGCCCCAACCTGTCAGTAAAGCCCAATCCTGCGATCAGTCGCTTTGGCTGTAACTTGTTGGCGGTGGATGTCTATGGTGGAGCCTTACTCAACCCCTGGTTTGATCGTGACCTGTCGATGGCAGGAAAAGTGTCTGTGGAAACCGATGCCGGCGAGCTAGTGTCCTGCCTCATTGACTTCAAACGAGCTATCGCGGTCATACCATCGCTGGCAATTCACCTCGATCGAGAGGCGAATAAAGGGAGAAGCATCAATCCCCAAACCGATATGCTGCCCCTAGTGTCATTGTCCTCGGGCGATGGCCAGTTTGATGTTCATGCGATGCTGGCAGATCAATTAGCCATCACCTATCCCGATCTTGCGGTTAAGAACGTCCTCGATTGGGAGTTGTCGCTCTACGATCTGCAAGGCCCCGGTTTTGTCGGGCTCAATGACGACTTCATCGCCTCTGCTCGGCTGGATAATCTCCTGAGTTGCTACGGCGGTTTACAGGCCATCATTGACAGTGCCGATAACGGACAGTGGAATGTATTTGTGGCCAACGATCACGAAGAGGTTGGTAGCGCTTCTGCGGTGGGTGCTCAAGGGCCGATGCTCAATGATGTCTTGCGTGCCATTGCATCTGATCCAAGCGACGATCGCGCTTTGCGTCAGAGCAGTTGGATGTTATCGGTCGACAACGCCCACGCCATTCATCCGAACTATCCAACGAAACACGATGAGAGTCACGCGCCACTATTGGGTGGTGGGCCTGTCATTAAGATTAATCGTAACCAGCGATATGCCACCTCAGGTGAGGGCGCTGCCCGTGTACGTTTGCTGGGCGAGCGTGCCGGGGTCGGTGTCCAGGCTTTTGTCGTGCGGGGAGATATGGCCTGTGGCAGTACGATTGGTCCCATCACGGCCACTGAAACCGGTATTGCCACAACTGATATTGGTATCCCAACCTTGGGTATGCACTCCATTCGTGAGTTGGCGTCCTCGGAGGACCCAGCAAAGCTGGTGGAACTGCTTAACGCCTTTTACAATCGCCTCGCTTGAGTGACGGGGAACAAACTATGACACGCCATCGTGTTCTGACAGGCATCACAACGACGGGAACGCCGCATCTTGGTAATTATGTGGGTGCTATTCGTCCTGCTATCGCCTCGTCACAGCGAGACGATGTCGACGCCTATCTTTTTCTTGCGGATTATCACGCACTGATCAAGTCACACAATCCCGATGTGGTAGCGCAGTCAAGCCGTGAAATTGCCGCGACATGGCTGGCGCTTGGTCTTGACCCGGAGCAGACTCACTTTTACCGTCAGTCCGATATTCCTGAGATAACTGAATTGTCGTGGATTTTGACGTGCAGTGCCGCCAAGGGACTGATGAATCGCGCGCATGCCTACAAGGCCGCCGTTCAGGCTAATGAGGAGGCGGGAGAGGACACCGACGCCGCTATTACAATGGGACTATTTTCGTATCCCATACTCATGGCAGCGGACATCCTTATTTTCAATGCCAACGATGTGCCTGTTGGTCGTGATCAGATTCAACATGTGGAAATGGCGCGTGATATAGCCGCACGATTTAACCACCACTATGGCGACACCTTTGTACTTCCTCGCGCTGTAGTCGACGACGACATGGCTGTGCTACAGGGGCTTGATGGTCGAAAAATGAGCAAAAGCTACGGTAATACAATTCCACTTTTCGGAACCGCCAAGCAGCTTCAGAAAGCGATCAACAAGATCAAAACCAACCTATTAGAGCCCGGCGAGCCCAAGGACCCTGATACGTCTGCGGTATTTCAGATTTGGTCGGCCTTTGCCGACGATGCAGAGCGGCAGGCAATGCGCGAGGCTTTCGAGTCTGGTCTTGCCTGGGGAGAAGCTAAAAAGCGATTGTTTGAACGGGTCAATGATGAGATCGCACCCGCGCGTGACGAGTACGATCGTTTGATGGCTAATCCCGAGGAGGTAGAGGCAATACTCATAAAAGGCGCTGAGCGTCTTAGACCACAAAGCGAGGCGCTTCTCGATAAAGTGAGAACTGCCGTCGGTTTAAGATCATTTGCCAGAGGCGCTTAGCTCACTAGGGCGGTTGTTTGGCAACGACCTTAACGCAAACAAGACTTGGCCTGTCGTGACCCCCGTTACCACTTCACCTAAGCATTTGTCGCTTTGAGACGACGTTTGTCTTCTACTGCTGGTCCCTTGCGCTATGTGTTGTCAAGGGAGTCTGTGCACTAGCCACAAGAGTGGAAGGGCGGCTCTTCGTGCGTGTAAGCTAATTGCATCGCGTCAAGCATCGTCCACAGCACATCGAGTTTGAACTGTAAGATATTCAGGGCGTGCTCTTGCTGCTCGCGGGTTTTAAAGTGCTCCAGAGTGATATTTAAACCATGTCGTACATCGCGGCGTGCTTCTGAAAGTCGCTTGCGAAAATACTGGTAACCCGCAGCTTCAATCCACGGGTAATGGGTTGGCCAAGAGTCGAGCCGGGATTGATGAATTTTGGGGGCAAACAGTTCTGTCAGAGAAGAGCAAGCTGCCTCTTGCCAAGTAGCGCGTTTAGCGAAGTTTAAATAGGCGTCGCATGCGAACCGCACGCCAGGAAGTACTTGTTCATGGGATACGATTTGATCGCGCGACATACCAACCGCATCTCCCAGCCGCAACCATGCTTCAATACCGCCGTCTTCCCCGTCAACGCCATCATGGTCTAGGATGCGCTGGACCCACTCCCGACGCACATCGCGATCTGTACAGTTTGACATGATGGCCGCGTCTTTATTGGGGATAGTTACCTGATAATAAAAGCGGTTTACTACCCAACCCTGAATCTGCTCACGACTGCATTCGCCGCTGTTCATTGCCACGTTAAAGGGGTGATAGATGTGGTAGTACTTTCCTTTTTCACGCAGCTTCTGCTCAAAATCTTCTTTAGTCCAGGCGTCCATTATGACTCTCTAGGATTGATCGGTATTGAATTGTTTGGCGTTTTTCATATTTCGAAACAAAAGCGGCACTGGCTCGTTTAAGTCAAATACGCCGTCCGCTTGATCAGTGATTGCGGTCACTCTGTCGTGATACGGAGAGAGACTGCACACAGGATCAGCATTTCCGGCATCTCCCGTAAGCATCAGCGCTTGGCAGCGACATCCTCCCAGATCAATCTTTTTTTCTGGACAGCTGGCGCAAGGTTCAACCATCCAATCTGTCCCACGGTATTTATTAAATAGATCGGAGGACCGCCATATATCGCTGAGCTTATGTTGTTTCACGTTGGGGAAGTCCAAACCAGGAATTATTTTTGCGGCGTGACAGGGCAGTACGTCCCCCTCCGGCGTAACGGTTATAAAGGTCGTTGCCCATCCGTTACTGCACTTTTTTGGACGATCGTCGTAGTAATCTGGCGAAACAAAAAATACGTCCATATTGCCTTTATGACGCCTTCGGAATTCATTTGTCACTCTTTCTGCATCTTCTATCTGCCATTTACTTGGCAATAAACCCTCCTGGTTGTGTTTGGCCCATCCATAATATTGCGTATTGGCCAACTCTACGAATTCTGCTCCAAGCAGCTCCGCAGTTTCTAGGAATTCGCCGACTTGATGAAGGTTCTGGCGATGGAGAACAAAATTTAAGCCGAGGGGTATCTTCTGGCGAGTCACTTCCCTCGTCATTTCCATCTTGTGATTGAAACTGTCGGTTCCTCCAAACTTTGCGTTGGACTCCCGGTTACTGCCTTGGAAAGATATTTGAATATGCTTGAGTCCAGCCTCCTTGAACGCGGCGATCTTGTCAGCATCCAACCCGATAGCCGATGTGATTAGGTTGGTGTAGAAGCCAAGAGATGTTGCCTCCCGAATTAGCTCGGCTAAATCTGACCGAACCAAAGGTTCTCCCCCAGAGAATCCGAGTTGAACTGCACCCAGCTGTCGCGCCTGGCAAAGTACGTCAATCCACTCTTCAGTGGTGAGTTCCTGTTTTCGATTAGCGGATATTTGAACAGGGTTGGAGCAATATGGACACTGCACTGGACAAGCGTAAGTCAGCTCAGCCAGCAGCCACATTGGGATATAGCTCTGATCTTCGTCACCTTTAAGCGGGGCTGATCCACTCTTGTTCTCGGGCATCATTCAAAAATTCTCGTACATCGCTCTCTAGTCCTTCGACTCCTGGAAACATCTGCTCCAGTTCATCTACAAGAGCCTCGAGTGTTGTTGGTTGCTGGCAAAGCCGCAAAATTTCGGCCGCGCTTTCGCTTAGTTTAACCAAGCCCTCGGGAAAGAGCAGCACATGACATTGCTGCGCCGGCTCCCACTGAAACCCATAGTGAGGATTAATAGCAAACGAATCTAGATCGAGGTTCAAGCTACTCATAAAAAAATTCACAGATCCTTTGCTTTAAAGACTAAAAGTAGGCCTACAGTTCCAATTCCATACCGTCAAACGACACTTCAACGCCCTCATCGAGTACACGCTGCCGCTGTTGGGATTCCTCGTTCAAGATGGGATTCGTATTATTTATGTGAATCAGGATCTTACGGGGTTTATTCATGGGCCTTAAAACATCTAGCATGCCATCTTTCCCTGACTGCGGGAGGTGTCCCATGTCAACAGCCTTTTTCTCTCCAAGCCCGACGACTTGCATTTCGTCTTCTTCCCAGAACGTTCCGTCCACCAATAAGCAATCAACTTCGCTCATTAACTGACGAGTCTCGCTAGTAATATTTCCCAATCCAGGGGCATAAAAAAGACTCTTGCCGCTAATGTCGTCAGTAATTTTAATACCAATATTATCGCCAATATGGGCATCGTTTCTGTGGGGAGAGTAGGGTGGCGCCTTGCCCGTCACTGGAATTGCGGTGAAAGAGAGATTCTCAATACCGGCTATTACAAAGTTACTTCCATCCAACGGAATCGAGTGACGATTAATCCCACCGTTCCAATGCGTCAGTATCTCGAAAAGTGGGAATCCCGAACTGAGGTCCTCAAAAACCATATCGGTACAGTAGACCTCATGAGGGCAACCCTCGCGCAGCATTAATAAACCTGTTGTGTGATCGATCTGACTGTCCATGAAGATAATAGCCTTTATGGCTGTATCACGAGTAGCTCGCGCGGGCTGCAATTCCGGGAAAGCCGCTAGTTGTGCTAGCAGGTCTGGGGATGTATTGAACAAAACCCAATCTACCCTATTGGAGCTGACTGCTATTGAAGATTGTGTGCGGGCCGATGCTTTTATGCGACCCGTGCGTAAGCCATGACAATTGGCGCAGTTGCAATTCCACTGGGGAAACCCTCCACCAGCGGCGGAGCCTAAAATTCGGATGTTCATAACGGGCTAATTTTAATTCGCTCTTTAAGTGAAGCCAGTGCAGGCAGTACCAAAAACAAAAACGCCAGACAGAGTCTGGCGCTTTTGTATCTATTGTCGCGGCCGCGAGTTTGAGACGAGCAAACCGCTGACAAAATAGGTTAATCTGCTTTCTATGTAAGGCTTAGACGGCCTTAAAATACATCGTAACTTCAAAACCAAGGCGAATCTTTTGATAACTAGGCTTAGTCCACATCTGAATGTTCTCCTGCAGTTAAGTGTGACTGGGACGTTATAATACGTTCGGAAGACGATAGCAAGGTTGGCCAGTCGATGACTAGTATAGCTTCTGTTCCCCTCTTTGACAGTGAGGTGCGTCACATCATCGTCATCAGAGGAAACCTCGCGTAACCGTCTGGCCAAAGTGATCAGTCTGTCGGACAATTGCAGCTTATTTTTCTGTCAAAACGGCCGGTGAGCTAGTGCGCGTTCTCGCAAAAAATGATGATCTTCCCATTCGCAGTGATCAGCCTGTCCATTCTGGCAAAGTTAGGTCCGTTTACTGGCT
>CAJYAI010000070.1 GCA_913064725.1 uncultured Alteromonadaceae bacterium
ATTTCGATCTCCAACCTGACAGAGCTGGGAGCTCGATTGTCTTGCGCTGATATCTCTGCTTATTCAGATCTAGCAAAGTCGCGCGGTATGAAGCTGTTTATGGATGGCGCGCGCTTTGCCAACGCGGTTGCGGCCGGCTCTGACAGCCCTGCGGATTTGACATGGCGCTCGGGCGTCGATGCCATCAGTTTTGGTGCGACAAAAAACGGCGCGATGGCAGCCGAGGCGCTTATCTTCTTTAATCCTGAGGAGGCAAAACTTGCAGAGTTTCACCGAAAGCGCGCTGGTCACTTGTGGTCGAAGCATCGGTTTTTAGCCGCCCAGTTTGATGCCTATCTGCACGACAACCTTTGGCTTGAACTGGCGAGGACGGCTAATGAAAAGATGTTCGCATTACGACAGGGAATAGACAGCTGCGAAGCCGTCTCGGTTCTGGCTGGGGGCGACGGCAATGAGCTGTTTGTGGCAATGAGTCCAGAGCATGCTGAAGCACTACTTGCGCTTGGTCATCTCTTTTACGCATGGCCCTCATTACCTCAGGGTTACCGATTAGTAACGTCGTTTACGACCACTGATGCGGAGATTGATGAGTTTTGTGCCGATTTGAAACGCCTTTAAGGGCAGTTGATTTACTTATATTGCCTGCCAGGTGCCCCGAACAAGTTCGGTATCACCATCCAGAATTCGCCCTTCGAATCGTGCGCCGCGGGTAACCGGACCTACCCCAGAGGGCGTTCCGGTCATGACAACATCACCGTCCTCAAGTGGCAGGAACGTACTCAGTTCGTCGAGTATCACTGATGGCGGGTATAGCATCAGAGCGGGTCCGCCGCGCTGGCGGAGCTCGCCATCGATGTAGAGCTCTAGCACCACCTCATCTAAGCTGTCGGGTGCGGCGACGAAGTGACTGAATAAGGCGGCCCCCTCAAATGCCTTTGCACGCTCCCATGGGAGTCCTGCTGCTTTGAGTTCTGCTTGCGTAGCCCGTTTTGTTAGATCCAAGCCAAAGCCAATGCCGGCAATGCGACCCTCTTCAATGAGAAGACAAATCTCGCCCTCAAAATGTATGGGCTCTTCGCGGTGCGCAACCAGAACATCGCTAATAGCCGCGTTAGGCTTCATAAATACCGTCATCAGATCCGAGGGCTGGCTGCGCATCTCCTCAATATGCGCGGCGTAATTCTTACCGATGCAAACGATCTTGGACGGTCTGAGATGCCTATTTCCAAAGGTAACGTGATTCATGAAAGATCCTTTTTTTAGCCCCAGCGGGTTATCGCACATATCGCTGTCTAGAGCGACCAACCAACTGCCTCCTAACTGTCTCACTAGGACTAAATAAATCCCCTTCAAACAGTCGCCATCCCAGCAAGCAGCGAGTAATCTATCGCGACTCAAACAATAATCGGTGTCACCCCTATGCGGATTTTTCTCATCATCCTCAGCGTGCTTTTTACCGGATCTGCGCTCGCTCAAGACAAGCCTAATATGCTGATCATCTGGGGAGATGACATCGGTTTTTGGAATCTGTCTACGAACAACATGGGCATGATGGGCTACGAGACTCCCAATATCGACCGCATTGCCGCCGAGGGCGCTAAATTCACTGATTATTACGGGCAGCAGAGCTGCACTGCCGGACGCTCTGCATTCATTTTGGGGCAGTCACCGATCAGGACAGGGCTGACCAAGGTGGGTTCTCCCGGGGCTGACTTGGGCATTCGGCCCGAGGACGTCACGCTGGCATCGCTCCTCAAGGACGAAGGCTATGTGACCGGTCAGTTCGGTAAGAACCACTTGGGCGATAAAGATGAGTTTCTTCCTACCGCCCATGGCTTTGACGAGTTCTTTGGCAACCTGTATCACCTAAATGCCGAGGAGGAACCTGAGGATCCAGACTATCCGTCGGATAACGCGTTACTCGTTAAGCTGTTCTCGCCGCGCGGTGTGATCCATAGTTTTGCCGATGGCGATATTGTCGACACTGGAGCACTCACTCGAGAGCGCATGAAAACGGTCGACCGTGAGTTTAAGTTAGCGGCACTCGACTTTATGACGCGTGCAGCCGATCAAGGTAAGCCCTTTTTTGTTTGGTATAACACCACGCGAATGCACTTTTTTACGCATACCGCTGATGATGAGCGCGGCTTGTCTGGCCAGGGTTTTTACAACGATGCCATGGTTGGGCACGACATGATGGTGGGTGAGCTACTGGATCATCTCGACACGCTCGGGGTGGCCGACAATACGATTGTTATGTACTCCACCGATAATGGTCCGCATTACAACACCTGGCCTGATGCCGCCATAACGCCCTTTCGTAGCGAGAAAAACACCAACTGGGAGGGCGGCTTCCGTGTCCCTGCCATGGTGAAATGGCCGGGGCGCATCCCCGAGGGTGTCATCATCAACGACATCATGTCGCACGAAGATTGGGTACCTACCTTGATGGCCGCTGCTGGACGGCCTAACGTGGTGTCTGAGCTAAAAGCTGGCGTGACTGTCGACGGGAAGCCTTATAAAAATCACCTCGATGGCTACAACTTTTTGCCGCTCCTGACCGGCGAGACCGATCTGGGACCACGTAACTCATTTTTTTACTGGAGTGACGATGGTGTATTGACCGCAATTCGCACCGGTGACTGGAAAGTGGTTTTTGCTGAACAGCGCGCCAAGGGATTTGCGGTATGGCGTGAGCAGTTTGACGAGCTGAGAATACCAAAGCTCTTTCATCTGCGTCGTGATCCATTCGAGCGCGCCGATGAAAATGCCGATAATTATGAAGACTGGTGGGTACGCAAAGTCCCCCCGCGTATTGCTGTTGCGCGCATCGAGCTTCAGAAGTTTCTGACGACGTTGGCTCAGTTTCCACCGCGTCAGCGCCCAGCGACATTTGGCGTTGATCAAATGATGGAGCCGCTTTACAACCAACAAAAGGGGCAGGCTAAATAAGGTCCTTCGTTGCATCGCCTCGCGTTACCGAGGGGCTTGGGCTTTGCAAAGGCCCCAGCGCGCGCCCTAGGTAGTTTCACGAACGAAAAAAAGCCCTCTCCGCTATGGTGAGGGCTTTTTTTGTGTGTTCAGATCTTTCGGCAGCGCTTAGGGGCTAATCGTATCCGCTGCGTGCCCGTAAACGACGCCACCATCTACGGCAATGGTCTCGCCCACTACGTAATCACCACTGCGTGCCGCAAGGTATATAGCCACAGCGGCCATGTCTTCGTCCCGACCAACACGACCAGAGGGGATGCCTGGACCCACCTGATCGCCAAAGTCCCGAGCGGCCTTATTCATCTCCGATGCAAATGCGCCCGGGGCAATAGCTGTGACATTGATGGCATCTTTGACCAGTCGTGTGGCCATGCGTCGTGTCAGCTGAATGACAGCCGCTTTCGAGGCTTGGTAGCTGTACGTTTCCCAAGGGTTAATGCGAATACCATCGATAGAGGCAATGTTGATGACTTTGCCCGGACGGTCCTTCGAGGCAGCGGCCTTGAGCGGCCCATGCAGTGCTTGTGTCAGGAAGAAAAGTGACTTCACATTGAGGTCCATGACCTTATCCCATCCGCTTTCGGGGAAAGTCTCAAATGACTCACCCCAGGCTGCTCCCGCATTGTTAACCAAAATATCCAGCGACTTTTCATGTTCAAAGTAGGTGTCTGCAAGTGCCTGACAGCCGGCGACTGTACTCACGTCTTGTGGCAGCGATATGCAATTTGGACCCAGTTCATCAGCCGTGGCGTCACAGACATCAGCTTTACGTGATGAAATATAGACCTTTGCGCCTTGGGCAATAAAGCCAGCGGCGATCATTTTACCAATGCCGCGGGAACCACCTGTGACGAGTGCGGTGCGCCCTTGGAGTGAGAAAAGGGTTGACGTATCCATGTATAAAAACTCCGAAATTATCGTTTTAATGAGCACACTATCTAACCACGGATAGCTTAAGCAGGCACCTACTGCGAGCGCATCGATCGGTACTTTCGGGCATTTAGTTCAGTGATGACCATGACGGTAGCAGCAAGCGTGCTGACAAGACCGAGCACCCACAGCACCGATGCCTGACCACCGATAGGGAGAATCCAGCCAAGGACCCAGGGACCAACTGTGGCGCCTGCAATGGCACTCAGTAGAACTCGTGCACCGGTCGACGTACCGCCGCCGCCAGTTTTCAGCATCCATGCGTAAGCATTGGGAAAAATGAGCCCCATAAACGCGCCGGTGAAGCTGGTATCTGCAAGAGCAACGGCTCCTATCAGCACCGCGCCAAGTGACAGGCTGATGCCCACCAGGCCACACAACGCAAATCCCAAGGTCGTTACCCATGTTGCCAAGGCGGCAGCGCTCAACCGCACGATGACAAACCAGAAGAAGAACTGAGACATATACGCCGCTGCTATCCCTTCGCCACTCGCAGAGGCACTTAACAGTGATGGCAACCAATAGGTCAGACCGGCCTCGAGAAAGAGCATCAGGAATGCGGTGACCAGAAGGGGGTAGATACGTAATAGCTCAGCGTTGCCATCTTGAACAATCGCCGTGTTTGGTACCCGATCATCAATGTTCCAAGCCCCGAGCATGACGACGAGTGAGAGTACGGCGATGAATGCAAAAAGTTGGCCACCGGAAAGGAGTCCCTGACTCAAAAGCCAAGGCGCTGCAACTGCACCCAGGCCATAGGTAGCGTTCAACACGTTGAGCAATCCTGCGTTCTTCTGCGAGAAGTAGGTCACGAAGAGCGTATTGAACGACATGGACAGACCACCGAAACCCGCACCGAGTAGCGGCGCAGCAATAAGCTTAAGAATCCAGGCATCACCCATTACAATCAATGCTGATCCTAAGCTCAGAGCCAGGCTTGCTATGGCAATACGCTTGCTGTTAACGCGCTCAAGCGATGCGACGAGTGCAGAGCCGGTGACTACGGCAGACCCAAGCCCGTGGAGTGCGAAGAAGAGACCAAGATCCTCGGGTGATCGCGCGAGTAGTGTGCCCATATCGGCCATAAACAAGCCAAGCAGGCCCTGCTCAAGTCCAATTAAAATGAACGCGATGAAGCCAAAAGTCAGCAAGCGATGATTGGGAATGGTCAGCATTAGCTACCTGTGAAAACAATGTGTCATCAAGGGCGGCTACCCTAAAAGAATTCCAGGAGGAAAGGTATACGTATATGCAGCAGCCGGTCGAAATTCTCTTCGTGTGTACCCACAATCGTTGTAGAAGCATTCTCGGTGAGGTACTGGCTAATGAAAACTACAATGGATTTTTTCGTGCTTACAGCGCAGGGAGTCAACCCGCGGGCGAGATCCACCCGCTGACGCTACGCTATTTGAAAGCCAGATCGCTCCCAACTGAAGGACTTCAAAGTCAGTCGTGGGACGAGTTTGACGATCACGACTTTGATTGGGTGATTACCGTGTGCGACAGCGCAGCGGCCGAGCCTTGCCCACTTTGGATGACTGAGGCTAATCGGCTGCATTGGAGTATGAGAGACCCTTCAAAACAAGAAGGGGATGACAAGGCAGTCGAAGGTGCTTTTTTTGAGGTCATGGACGCGCTCAACCAGAGGCTATTAGAGCTTAAAGAGACTCTCAGCTGAAAACGTCTGAATTCAAAATGAGCGAGTCAACCTTGCCGACAACGGGACTATTGGCGGCATTTTCAAAGCACCGATCGATCATCGCATAACGCTCGCGTACGCCGTCTCTGAACGAGGGGTGGGTAAAAATATACGGGTCGCCTGCGCGCAGTGACTCGATGACGCGTTCGGCCAGCAAGTGCGGGTCGATGCCATTTTTTACCTCGTTTGATAAGCCCGTTGCCATTTTCTCTGGGTCCAGATCGTTATCAGATGTAACGAGTGATCGGTGACTGTCATCGTACTCAGAGGGACGAACCCGGTCTGACAGATAGATCCGAGTTTTTACGAACCCGGGGCACAGCGCCGCCACATGGATACCAAAGGGTGCCAGCTCCATTGACCAGCCCTCGGACAAGCCGGCAACAGCTAATTTCGTCGCGTTATAGGCGCCTGCGTATGGGACACCACTCATACCCGCCATTGATGCGACGTTAATGATCCAGCCGCCACCTGCGGTCTTGATATGAGGAACGATCGACTTCATACCAAATACGACACCCATGAGATTGACGTCGATGGTCCATTGCCAGTCGTCCGCAGAATGCTCTTCTATGGGACCAGTCGAGCCACTGCCTCCTACGCCCGCATTATTGACGAGCGCATGAATCGCACCGAATGTCTCAGCGGCGGCATTGGCCACCTGATTCCAGTCGCGTTCCTTTCGAGCATCGGCCTTTATAGCGAGAACATTGATGCCTTGTTCGCTGAGCGTGGTTTCTGCGGTTTTAAGCATTTCTGGGGAAATATCGGTGATGACGACATTCATGCCCTCGCGCCCCACAGCTTGGGCGATAGCAAAGCCAATTCCCTCGGCGCCTCCTGACACGACTACTGTTTTCCCTGAAAACAATTCCACTCGAACCTCCAATCTTGTTACAACATGAGTTGTCGGCAATCCGGCAATCCGGCAATCCAGCTCCGGTAATCTGACCTGCGAACCGCGATGCTTGCGACGCCGACAGTTAAACGCAGTTACATGAGATTGAACAGCGCCGTGTTGCCTCCCAGCGCCGTTACGTTGTCGGTCACGGTATGCTCGCGGACCAGCCGTTTGAGATAATTGGGTCCCCCAGCTTTAGGGCCCGTGCCCGACAGGCCATGTCCGCCGAACGGGTTACTGCCAACGACCGCTCCGACCGTATCCCGATTGATGTATAAATTACCGACCAAGTGCTCTTTTGCGAAACGCTCGTGCAACCCTCTGAGTCTGCTGTGGACGCCCATGGTGAGTGCGAATTCAGATCGGCGAATATCGTCAATGATCGTATCGAGATCCTCGGCGTCGAATCGGATGATGTGGAGAATAGGACCAAAGATCTCTTCTTCCAGTTCTCCAAGGGCTCCAATTTCCCAGGCTTGCGGTTCAACAAAGTATCCACTTAGTGCAGGATCGACCGAAGGGCTCTTGGCAACTAGGGTCGCGGAGGTCTCGAGGCGTGCCACATATCTATCGATTTTAGCCTTTGCGACTTCATCGATGACGGGTCCGACATCTGTGGCTAGGTCATGTGGGTCTCCTACCTTGAGTTCCTGCAGCGCACCGGCAAGAAGACCGATCATCTTATCGGCCACGTCAGTTTGGATAAATAATACTCGCAGTGCTGAGCAGCGTTGCCCGGCCGATCTAAATGCTGATGTTATGACGTCATCGATGACCTGTTCCGGGAGTGCCGTAGAGTCAACAATCATGCAGTTGATACCGCCAGTTTCGGCGATGAAAGGAACAATGGCTCCGTCTCGCGATGCTAGTTGACGATTGATCGTGAGTGCGCTCTGGTGGCTTCCTGTAAAGGAGACGCCGCGGATGAGTTCGTTGGGCAATACCCTATTGCCCACGTCTGGACCGTCACCAAGCACCAAGTTAAGTGCGCCGTCAGGCACACCTGCCTCTCTAAACAAATCGCAGGCACATTGAGCGATCAGAGGAGTTTGAGGCGCGGGCTTTGCGATGACGGTATTACCAACGGCGAGATTGGCGGCGATTTGCCCGATAAAAATAGCCAATGGGAAATTCCAAGGGCTGATGCACAGCCACGGACCACAGGCACTGTAGGTAAGACGGTTGGTCTCGCCCGTTACGCTTGGAAGATCGATGTCAGAATCCATCAGTGAGGTCGCCTGCACTGCGTAGTAACGACAAAAATCGACAGCCTCTCGTACCTCGTCGATACCATCATTGAGTGTTCGCCCTGCCTCTTTCGCAATGAGCGAGGTAAGCCGCAGCGTATTTTCTTCAAGTAGCAGTGCAACCCTGTTGAGTAAAGCCGCTCGTTGGGTCACCTCTGTGGCCGACCAGGTGGCAAAGGTTTCGTGAGCCCGCATTACTGCTAGATCCATGGCTTCGGGCGTCGCATTAACGTACTGCCCGATCGGCGTCCCTGTCGTGGGTGAGTTCGAAAAAGCGACCTTGTCACTGTTGCTGTTCGTTCTGTCGATGGTATCTACGAGCGTAAGTTCGATGGGGTCGTATCGCCTAGTTTCAAAGGCGACGGCCGTAGGTCGTGCGTCTAAATCAAAACCGTGAGCTGAAGCCCATTGTGATTCGCCACCCGCGAAAACCTGTCTGGGTAGCGGAATATTTTCGTTGGAATGACGATTTTGGTCAGTTGGCGCGTCGCCCGATAAGAGTGCTATGGGGTCGACTACGAGCTCACTGATCGGCAGTTTTGCGTCCAAAAAGCGATTTACAAACGAGCTATTTGCCCCGTTTTCTAGCAATCTTCTGACTAAATATGGCAGTAGGTCCTCATGCTGCCCAACGGGGGCGTACGTTCTGACTTGAACGCTCGGGTGCTCTTCTCGTACTAACGTATAGAGCAGGTCGCCCATCCCATGCAGCTTTTGGAGTTCAAATGGCCGATTAAGTCCATTTGCTGCTGTTAGAAGTTGTGCAATCGTTATCGCGTTGTGTGTTGCGAATTGACAATAGATCGAAGGACAGGCCAGAAGCGTATGCATGCAAGCTTCATAGGAGAGGTCGGTGTGGTGCTTTGAAATGAATACCGGGTAGTCCTCAACCCCCTTTTGTTGCGCATCCTTAATTTCAGTATCCCAGTAGGCGCCCTTTACCAGTCGCACCATAAACCTATTTTTTCTTACGCTCGCCAGTTGCCCCAGCCACTTGGCGACTTGCAGCGCTCGTTTTTGGTAAGCCTGAAGGACAAACCCGAGACCACTCCAGTTCTCAATTGACGGCTGCGCGCAAAGCCATTCGAACACATCCATGGTTAATTCGAGTCGGCTGGACTCCTCTGCATCCAGGCTGAGGCCGATATTGTAGTGCTGGGCTAGTTTAGCCAGTGTCAGAATCTTCTCTTGAAGTATGGGAAGGCAATCTGAGCGCTGACTCTCCCAAAACCGTGGATGCAGCGCTGACAGCTTGACCGACACATTGTGATTTTGACTCAGCGGCAGCCCTGAGCCGCACTTACCCACGGCGTGAATGGCGTTTTCGTACTCTGTAAAATACCGCTCTGCATCGCGCGACGTTCGCGCGCCCTCGCCCAACATGTCAAAGCTGCATAGCGAGCGCTCTTTTTCCGACCGGTTCAAGGCTGATTGGATATCTCGCCCTAAGACAAACTGTCCTCCTAATATTTTCATTGCTTGGCGCGTTGCATGGCGGACAGTTGGTTCTCCAAGCCGCTGCGTTAGGGTGGAGAGCCACTGCGCAGGCATAGCTTGTGACGCCGATTCGGCGCCTACAATTCTCCCTGCTAACATGAGCCCCCAA
>CAJYAI010000071.1 GCA_913064725.1 uncultured Alteromonadaceae bacterium
GCGATTGAGGGCGATATACTGTTTACGCTCATAGGCACAACGAGTCTCGCATTTGCAGCGTTCATTTCAGCACAACCAAAGGGTGCGACAGCCGTTGCAACCGAGGATCAGAGCACGTTTGTCGCCGCCACCTCCGCAAGTGCACCCGCCGCTCTGCAGCAGGACCCGCGTGCAGGTGACATTGCTGAAGAAGATCAGCTAACACCTGCAGATACAGTCCCAACCACGGATGAACTGAGCGGCGAGACCAAATACTCAACAGCTGCTTGATGCTTGCTGTTGAGCGCCGCGCCCTAGGGTGCGGCGCCCTTTATTTTTCGCTGGATGTTTTCGCCTAAAGGCACTTATGCTGATGCCTCCGATGGCAGTAGCGATTGCGTTTCATGGGCACTTCAACAATTCCCGTTCGGTGGCGCTTTTTCTCCGTCATCTTCATTCTGAGTTTCCTCTCCTACATGCTCCGCCAGCACTTCCCTGTCGCGGGTGAGTTCATGATGAAAGAGCTTGCCATCAGCGAACTACAAATGGGTTGGGTATACGGTGCGTTTTTCTGGGGCTACCTCGTGTTCCAGATTCCCGGTGGCATTCTCGGCAAACGCTTCGGTCCTCGGCTAACGCTCCTCATCGCCGGAAGTATCTGGGTACTCGCCTGCCTACTATTCGCGCTGTTGCCCGGTAGTTTTGAATCATCGGTTATAGGCGCTGTTGGTCTACTGATTGCCATTCGTGTACTCATGGGTGCAGCACATGCTCCCATCTACCCGGTTCAAGCTGCGTCCGTGGAGCGCTGGTTTCCTGTCGGGCAGTGGGCCCTGCCCAATGCGGTCTCGAGCACGGGCCTGTCTCTCGGCGCGGCGGCGGCGGCCCCTATTTTCTCCATCGTGATTCTCAACTACGGCTGGCGCGCTTCATTTCTAGTCTTTGTTCCAGTGGGACTATTATTCTTTTCTATTTGGTGGTGGTACGCACGCGATAATCCCAGAGAACATCCGGCCATGTCCGAGACTGAGTTGGCAAAGATCGAAGCTAATCGCGCAGGTCTGACCCAAGATGCGGGTTATAGTGCGTGGCGCCAGTTACTGGGTCACCGCGAGACCTTGCTACTCGCATCTGCTTATTTCACGCATAACTTTGTCTTCTACTCATTCGCCACCTGGTTCTTCCATTACCTAGTGAATGTCCTCGGTTTCGGCATTATCGAGTCGGGTATGCTGGCCGCCGCTCCGTGGGTGCTTGGCGCCGCCACCGCGACGGTCGGGGGGTGGGTCTGTGACACCTTATGTCATCGTCTTGGACCCAAATTAGGCTGTCGCATTCCTGCCATGAGCGGTCTGATCGGTACAGGCATCTTCCTCTACATCGGCTTGCACTCCTCATCACCCTATATCGCCGTTGCTCTACTCTCGCTCTGCTATGCCTTTACGCAATTTGCTGAAGGATCCTTCTGGTCAGCCCAAATACACCTTGCGGGGCCCTACACAGCGCCCGCTTGTGGGCTTATGAACACCGGGGGTAGCATTTCGGGCATCATCGTTGGTCCTCTCATGCCCTTCCTTGCCCTCAAGGTGGGCTGGGTTGCTGCATTGAGCACCGGCAGCATCGTCGCTTTTATTGGCGCCGCCCTGTGGCTCTTCATTCGAGTCGATAGGCCCTTCCAACCACGGGTCAATTAAACGCTAGAAACCCACCCAATCAAGTCGCTCATAATTGCGTTATTGTAGCCTTAAGGTCTATTCTCGCTCGGCGCATGGCGTGACCACAGCACTCATAAAAGATAGACCGAGGGCAAATAATCATCGGTCAAAAAGCGGGGAAACAACCGTGAAGATTGAACGTCTCACTCCAGCCTTGGGCGCAGAAATCGATATCGATCTCGGTCGTATCACATCCTATGGCGCACAGGCTGTGTACGAAGCACTCATGGCACACCAAGTTGTCTTTTTTCGAGATCAACAGATGACGCCTGAGCAGCATATCGAGCTCGCCCATCACTTTGGCGAGATTGACGTGCCACATCCTGTCTATCAGAACCATCCAGAAATCGCTGCCATTACCGTGCTCGAAAATGATGTCAATCGGCCGCCCGACACCAATGACTGGCACAAAGACCTAACCTTCCGGGAGTCGCCCCCCTTCATGTCCATTCTCCATGCGAAGAAGGTGCCCGCTGCGGGCGGCGATACACTTTGGGCCAACATGGCACTGGCCTACGAAAACCTACCGCCGCATATGCGTGACATGCTGGGAACACTCGAGGCGGTGCACGACATCGGCTGTTTCAGAAACGACTACCTCGGTGCGGCACATGACATCCAAGCCATGAATGAAGGCGTTCACACCAACGGAGCTTGGGTTCACCCAGTCGTGGGCAGACATCCCGTTACCGGAGCCAAGTACATCAACGTAAATCGTTCATTTACCCAGCATATTGTTGGGATGCTAAAAGCGGAGAGTGATCGATTGCTCGATTATATCTACCGACATCTTGATCAACCCGAGCACCAGGTCCGCTTTCGATGGCGCGATAACTCGGTGGCCATGTGGGACAACCGGGTGACACAGCACTATGCGCTGGCAGATTACTTGCCGGGCTATCGCTGCATGAATCGAGTCACCGTGAACTCCGATAAGCGAGTAATCTGATCCTCCCACTTTTCGGACACCGTGGCTCATCAACAAGCCCCAGAAAAATCAAACAGCGAAAAAAAAGCCCAGCCTCATAGAGATTGGGCTTTTTGTGCATACGCTGTTTCCTACATTTGCTCGATGGTGAACTGGTTAGCTGCAGCTTCCACCACGGTGCCGTCACTGAAAGTCACGTTAATCGCCGCATCCGAGTAGTTATACACAACGTAGCTTGTCACGCCGGCCGCAGTCTCAAATACCATCGCCGCAGGGTGGCTCGCAGTAATCGCTCCCGTTCCAGTCTGCAACTCACCCAGTGCACGCATAGTATAGATCCAATGGAAGGTGTGCGCCGGTGCTTCGCCCGCCTCGGGCTGATAATTCAGCGTCGCCTCATAGTCTGCAATAGCGCTATCAGCGTCGGTCATAGACCATAGGTTCCACCAGAGATCGGTCCACTGATCCGCTGGTAGCCCCGATGGTTTGCCGTTAGAGGACTCCTCAAGGCCAAGCGCTACGTAATCGTCAAGATAGTCTGCGTACAATCCAACGTGCATGATCAGTGGGTTTGATGGCAATCCCTGGATACCCAAGATATGCGCGAACGCCGGGCTAAACCACGTCGAAAAGGCACTACCTTCACCCCAAATAATAGAGGTGGTTATTCGCGGGTATCCGCTTGGAAAGTTACGAGCATCTGCATCGCCACCACGCCAGCCATCGATATCGTTCCAGTATTCCCAGTACGTCGCCGAGGTCGAAGCGTGGAGGTACATGCCGCGCTCAGTTATTTCGTCATTGCCCGTCGCCAAGCCGTAAAGCACCATCGCACCATACGCATTCGCCGCCTCGGACGTCGACTCGTTGTTGTTACCGCGCGCAAAATTCACTTCACCGGAGGCCCATGAAAACCCGTTAGCCGGATCAAAGTTCCGAAGATACGGGAACATAGGATCATCGCGCCCACCGGCATAGTCTCGAATGAGGAGCTCGAACATAGGACCGTACTGCTCAGCGCTACAAAAATCCTTGTCGACCCGACACACTTCCGCGGCGGCTCGCACAAAGTAGCCGTAGTGGAAGTGGTGATCCTGCAACAAGGTATGCGCATAGAACGACTCTTCCATGCCAAGCAGCGTGCTCCAGTCCTCGTCGTAAACGAAATAGTTACCGTCATCGAGCGTGCCTTGGTTTTCAGCACTCATCCAGTCTGCCAACTCGGTTTTCAACCAATCACGTAGCGTCGCTGCTTCCGTGGTCATGCCTAGCTGATCTGCCAGCGCCAAGACTTCTGACAATCGACCGACGGCTTTCCCGTTCCAGTAAGTATCGTTGGCCGTGTTCCAGTAGCCCGCGCCGCGATCCACAAAATCCGTTACCAAACTGCGCAACGTTGTCTCATTGAGCGAGCCATCGATCACCGGTAACGACGGCAGAACACCCACCGATGGCAACTCGTAATCAAATGCCGAGGTCGGTGCAAACTTGATGACCCCGCGCGCGCTTCGCGTAGATGCCTCATATGTGAGACCTGTCGCGCGCTTCCAATGTAACGGCATGAGACCTGCGAGCGTAGTGACCTCGCTACCCGTATTATCGAGATACCGATGGCTCACGGTCACCGAGTTATCCGATCGGTCCACCGAGTAATCAATCGTCACGTCACGGACAATGTTGCGCGCGTAAGTTTCGAGCGTTTGCTGCGTGCCTGCTGACTCGTCGGGAGCCCAAGCCAAAGTGAACGAGCCCGACGGTGCATTTATGGTAACCGTTGGGCTATCCGTATCGCTAAACGTTGTACCTGCATCGCCCACAACTAGGAAGTTATTGCGTCCGCCGGCAATCGCCGTCCAAACACCAAGGCTATTGCTGCCTTCATGCCAAATACCACGTTGCCCCGTGGTTGCGTTGGGCCAGGTCTTAATCTGCGGTGAACCCGAGTAAACCTCGAAGAAAATATAAGGCGACCCGTAAACAAACGTGGCCTCCATCACAAGCGTGTTTCCGTCATACCAGCCCGCGGTGATGGCACCTTCGGAGTAATCCAAAAGCTTGGCTTCCATATTGCTGTGCGCCGAGTTACCAATCGCGGCGCCATCGAAAACCTCAGCGAAAGGATCTGGAATGGTGTAACCAAATCCACCTGGACCTGCGGACAACCCCGTGGGGATACCCATAACGCGAATACCGCGCTCGTTGAGTCGCGCAATAAAAGGATCGGGGGTGATGTAACCCGCACCGTTGGGGTCTCCAATACGCATTTCACCAATAAAGGAGACAGAGCCCCACCATCGGTGAGTCATGGTCTGCGTTTGCGCAGCATCGCCCGCTAATTGAGGCATGCGCTTTACAGGGCGTGCACTCGTAACGTTGGCGCACGTGCCTAGATTTGTAAATGGAATAACACCAGCATTATATAACCACGCGCCGTAGTCGTCAGCGCATTTGTAGCTCGCAGGGTTGATAGTGTCGGAGTAGCTACCCTTCCCCATAGTCGTGAGGTTGAAAGGCACCGTGACCACAGGAGGGGCAGTTCCTGCGTCCGCGTCGTAGCCTGTGAAGCGCACATTATCCAGCTGGAATACTGTGTCTTGATATTTAGTTGCCCAAATGACTAATCCCGTATTTACGTCAGCAATATCGAGACCCGAAGAGGTCAACTGGCTCATGGGCACGCTTACAGCTTCCCAATCGCCAACACCCTTACTGCCAAGCAATTGATCGCCAGACGTACAGGGGTAAAAACAGTCGAGTTTCATAGTAATTTCAGGGTCGCCAGAAACAACTTTGATGTCGAACTCAATCGCGCCATTTACGTAACCGCTGAGGTCGACGCCCGCACTAGACGCAAAAAATAGCCCAGCGAGTTGACCGTTATTGGCGTGGGTGACTTGGAGCACGTCACCCCGAGAAGCATCCGTGACAAACTCCCATGCAATAGAAGGACAAGCTGCACCGCCATCATTACTGCAATCCGCAAAGTCGATTGCCGCATCAAAGGCGTTTACACCACGATCCCAGACGCCATCCACCGCACCTTGCGACAAGACAGGTTGTGCCCCATCCCCCGTGGATGCGTCGGCATCTTGCACCGTTACAATACGCTGTACGGAGCCGGTATTACCCGCAGCATCTGTGGCCGAGTAAGTAAGGCGATATTCACCAGCTGCACTGCCCACACTGCCCGTGATCGTAACGGCCAAAACACCGTCAACAGTATCCGTCGCATTGGCACCTGATTCCGCATACGTCGCTTCAGCGTCAAGCGTGATAGACCCGCTGCCAATAAGCGTGACAACCGGGGCTGTCGTGTCAGCAACGGTGATAGTTCGGTCCAAAGAAGCCGTGTTGCCGGCGCTATCGGTAGCCGTGTAAGTAACCGTGTAAACGCCGGCAGTGTTCACGTCCACCGAGCCCGACACAGTCACTTGAACCGCCCCATCGACGGCATCCTGTGCCGACGCACCGGGATCGGTAAAGCTTGTTGCCTGCTCAACGTTTAATGATGAGGGACCAGATAAAGTAATAACGGGTGCTGTGGCATCAGCAGGCGTTCCACCGCCGCCCGAGCCATCGCCACCGCCGCCATTTCCATCACCGCCACCATCGCCACCACCACCACTGGGTGCCGCCTCAACCGTCACGACTCTATCAACCGAAACCGTATTTCCAGCCACGTCAGTCGCAGTGTAGGTTAGTGTGTACTCGCCGGGGTCACTGCCAACCTCTCCTGTAATGACAACCGTCAACTGACCGTCAACACTGTCTGAGGCAGACGCCCCGGGTTCAGAATATGCATCTCCCTCCACAAGCGTTATGGCACTCTCACCGTTCAGTTGAATGGTGGGACTGGTGGTGTCAGCAACCGTAACAGCCCGCTCGGCAGATGCCTCGTTACCCGCGGCATCACTCGCTGTATAAGTGAGCGTGTAGGTTCCGGCCGTGTTTACATCGACCGATCCGCTGACGGACACCGATACTGTGCCGTCGGTCTCATCATTCGCGGTAGCACCGGGATCGGAAAATTCCGTGCCTTGTTCAACTGCCATTTCAGCATCGCCCGCCAACGTGATGGTCGGCGCTGTCGTATCAACGGGTGCAGGGGGCGGTGTAACAACCGGTGTCGGAGTAGACCCGCCACCACCGCCGCCACAAGCCGCGAGCATTAACGTTAAAACAAATGCGACCAAACGTTTTGAGGCATGCGACGAGCCCGTGGGCCAGACACTGGACAAAATAGAGTGAGAGAAGCGCATGTAATGATTTCCGACGGCGAATACCGTAGTGGGGCCCACACAGGCCTCTCAGTCAACCTAAGGTATACATAAGCACGTCAGACGGGGCCACAACCGCGTTAAACCGGTTACTTCTAAATGGGGGGGTAGTGCCTCATGGAGAGGATCGCTTTTGTGAGCCCGAAAGGGGATTTCTCCCAGAACGTTGCGGTTTCGACACCCAAGCGAATAACCTCAAGCTAGAAGCATGGCCGCTGTGATAGGGGATCATCTGTCTTAGCCAGAAAGGGCCTCTCTCGCAGAACGCTGCGCTTTCGACATCCAAGCGAGCAACCTTTAGCACCAAGGGCAATCCTGTGGAACGCGGATCTGCTCTGTTAGACCGAGAGAACCTTCTCACCGCGCGCCATTCCCGCCACGCCAGACCGGACCATTTCTAACACCTCAGTCTCACCGAGCGCAGATAAAAAGGAATCTAGCTTGTCGATAGGACCGGTGAGTTGGACAATGTAGGTTGCCGGGCCAACATCGATAATTTGCCCTCGGAAGATATCAGTCGTCCGCTTTACCTCGTCGCGCTGGGCGCCCACAGCACGCACCTTGACCAGCAGCATGTCGCGCTCAACATGTGCGCCCTCGCTGAGATCAACCACCTTCACAACATCGACAATTTTATTCAAATGCTTGGTGATTTGCTCAATTTTAAGGTCATCGCCCGTCGTCGTTAACGTTAAACGAGACAGGGTGTGGTCGGTGGTCGGGGCGACATTAAGACTTTCAATGTTGTAGCCACGCTGAGAGAAAAGACCCACAACACGTGACAGCGCGCCCGGTTCGTTCTCCATCAATACGGAAAGTATACGTCTCATGATTACGTCCTCTCCGTCTTGCTAAGCCACATATCCTTCATGGCGCCGCTCGGTGCGACATGCATGGGATAGACGTGTTCATGCGGGTCAATAAAAATATCGAGAAACACCAATTTGTCTTTCATGGCGAACGCTTCCCGCATTGCTGGCTCTAGGTCTGCTTTATCTTTGATCTGGATGCCCACATGGCCATACGCCTCGGCTAGCTTCACAAAATCGGGTAGGGAACTGGCGTAATGGCTCTCGGAATAACGGCTGTCGTACTGCATATCTTGCCACTGCTTCACCATGCCCAAGTAGTTGTTGCGCAGATTTACAATTTTTACGGGCACGCTGTATTGCGCACAGGTCGACAGCTCCTGAATATTCATCTGAATACTGCCCTCGCCCGTGACGCAGGCGACTTCAGCCTCGGGCAGCGCCAGCTTGATGCCCATAGCTGCTGGCAAACCAAAGCCCATAGTTCCAAGGCCGCCTGAATTGATCCAGCGTCGGGGATAGTCAAACTTGTAGTACTGCGCGGCAAACATTTGATGTTGTCCCACATCAGATGTGACATAGGCCTCGCCATGAGTCGCTTCATACAATGCAATAATGGCATCCTGCGGCATGATGAAGTCGGATTCGTCATAGCGTCGTCCGTGCCACAATCCGTGTGCGGCTCGCCAGCTCTCTATCTGACCCCACCAATCGGTCATCGCTGTGCTGTCTGGCAGAACTCGCTCAGAGGACGCCAGCTGCAAATCTATCTGCGCATCTAAATCGCTCAGCACCGTCGTGACGGGCCCAACAATTGGTATGTCGACCGGTACGATTTTGGCAATAGACGCAGGATCAACGTCAATGTGGATGATTTTTGCGCCGGGACAGAACTTACTCACCGTATTCGTCACGCGATCATCAAATCGTGCACCTACGGCCAAAATGACGTCACTATGATGCATCGCCATATTGGCTTCATAGAAACCATGCATGCCCAACATACCCAAAAACTGTCTATCGGTGGCTGGGAAGGCGCCCAGACCCATGAGCGTGTTAGTCACCGGGTAATTAAGCTTTCTGGCCAGCTTCGTCAGTAGGTCGCAACCCTCGCCTTGAATGACTCCGCCGCCCGCATAGATCACAGGCCGCTTTGCATTGAGCAGCAGTCGAGCAGCCTTGCGAATTTGTCCCGAGTGACCTTTGGTCGATGGCTGATAGGAGCGCATCGAGACCGACTCTGGGTACGCGTAGTCAAACTTGTGTTCCGGATGCGTTAAGTCTTTGGGCACATCGACGACAACGGGTCCGGGACGTCCCGTAGTAGCGATGTGAAACGCCTTTTTAATGATAGTGGGGATATCTTCAGTTCGCTGCACCATAAACGAGTGCTTCACGATGGGGCGCGAAATGCCCACCATGTCCGTTTCCTGAAACGCGTCCTCCCCAATCAAGTGACTTTGGACCTGACCAGAGATCACCACCATCGGGATAGAATCCATATACGCCGTAGCAATGCCCGTAATGGCATTGGTTGCGCCCGGGCCCGACGTTACGAGTACGACGCCAGGCTTTCCGGTCGCTCGCGC
>CAJYAI010000072.1 GCA_913064725.1 uncultured Alteromonadaceae bacterium
AGTCGTGCGATGAGGCTTCCGATGGCACCCAAGCCCAAAACACCGAGGGTTTTACCTTGAAGTTCGGATCCAGCAAATTGCTTCTTGTTGGCTTCAAGCAGCGGCCCCATATCATCTTCCGACAAGCTGGGGTCGAGATTGTTTATAAATTGCATACCGCCCACGATGTCACGCGACGCGAGCAACATCCCGGCGGCCACAAGTTCCTTAACCGCGTTCGCATTTGCGCCCGGAGTGTTGAACACAACGATGCCACGCTCAGTGCAGTGGTCCACCGGAATGTTGTTGACGCCGGCTCCCGCTCGAGCGATAGCGGAGACATTGTTCCCGATATCGACATCCGCGAGTTTGTGACTTCTGAGTAGTAGGGCGTCGGGAGAGGTCATGTCGCTACTGACCTCGAAACAATCGCGACTCAGGCGGTCTAGTCCTTTGGCGGAGATGGCGTTAAACGTTTGTACCTTGTGCATGGCTTTGTCCAAAAATGACGCTATTTGTAGTGCGGGTTGAGAGCAGATCAGATATCTGCGCTACCTAAAAAGCCGCGTACCTTACCATAGCTCCCTAATCGTAAGTCGCGTATCATCCGCGCCCGTAAAGATCTAACCGGACATAAATAGGTTAGGTCGGTTTGAGATGACAAAAGCAGACGTAAGTGGAGTGATCATATGTACAACAACGGTGATTTTGCGCGGTGGAGACGCCACCCGTGGCACGGCATGCTGGCCCATCCTGGCAATGACACAGGCGTCGTAACGGGATTTATAGAGTCATTACCCGGCGACACCATTAAGTATGAACTCGATAAAGAAAGCGGGTACCTGATGGTCGATCGGGCGCAGCGCACAACTGCCGCGCCGCCCTGCCTCTATGGGTTTATTCCGCGCACCTATTGCGCTGAAAATGTTGCGGCGCGATGTGCAAATGCCGAGGAGGCGGATGGTGATCCTCTTGATATCTGTGTGTATTCGGAGCGTGATATTAATCGCACAGACATCGTTCTGCATGCAAAAGTATTAGGTGGCATTCAGATGATTGACGGCGGTGAGGCCGACGACAAGATCATTGCGGTTCTGGATGGCGATAATATATGGGGTGGCGTGGAGGATCTTGCCGAGATGCCACCGATCATTGTCGAGCGACTGCAGCACTACTTCTCAACTTACAAGCAAGTCCCCGGCAAGAATCCGAATATCAACGTTGATATTGTCTACGGCCGTGATGAAGCGTTAGAGGTTATAGCGGCTGCCCAGGCTGATTACGATCGCCACTATGGCCACCTCCACTCCTGAGTCTAGGCCAGAAGCGCGAGGTAACGCCCTGTTTGTTTACGGGTCGTTGGCCCCGGGTAAAGTAAATGCACACCTACTGGAGCCTCTTGTGGGCACGTGGTCCGAGGCGCGAGTGGCAGGGTCACTGCATCATGTTGGCTGGGCGGCAGAGCTTGGATTTTTGGGAATCAAGCTCGGTCCCCGCTCCATTGATAGGTTGGATGTAGCTGAAGGGCATGACGATGTCGTCAATGGTTTTATTTTTGAATCAGACCAATTAGCTGATGTGTGGCCTGAGCTAGATCGATTTGAGGGGCGGGACTATCATCCCGTGCAGACCACGGCTCAACTGATATCGGGAGACTATTGCGAATGTATCGTTTACACAGCAGTTGGTATCTGACAGACCCATTGTCGACTGTGTTTAGGTTGGTGACGTCGCGTTTTCGACGCGCGATTAGCGGCTCAACGGCGTGAGCAATCTGTCATGTTAATTCGACAAGCCACCCACGAGGATGCCGCTGACATCGCGTCGCTCAATGAAATATTTGTTGATGTTACGAGCCCAATGGACCATCAGCGGTGTCTCGAACTCTTGGCCTTGAGTAGCTACTGCCTTGTTGCTGACGAGGGCGATCGGCTACTGGGCTTCGTCATGGCGATGCGCAGTGGTTCGCCCTATGACAACGGTAATTATCAATGGTTTGAGGCCCGCGTTCAAAATATGGTGTACGTCGATCGAATTGTATTGGCCTCAGACACTAGAGGTAGGGGCATAGGTGTAGCGTTATATGATCATCTGGGCAGCCTTGCTGTGGCAGATGGCTGCACAGTGATGACCGCCGAGATGAACATTCTGCCGCCCAATGACCACTCACTGTACTTTCATGCAAAGCAGGGTTTTGTTGAGCAGGGTCAACGTGTACTCGACAGCGGAAAGACAGTATCCATGCAGTGGAGAAACCTCTGACCGGCTAAGGATCCATCGCGTCGGATGTCCTGACCTCTTGGTCAGTCGCGTTTGGACCGGCATTGATCTATACCTGAGACCGCACGTAAGACCCTTCGTTACCTTATCGTTTTGGAGTTTGATTATGCGGACGTCGTTTCTGCTCAAGTTCGTCATGCCGTTATTCTCGGCGATGGCCAGTTTTACGACTCTACCCCTTGTCGCTAATGCCATTGAAGAACCGTCCTACGCACTGGTCGCTTCGTGGGATGAGCCGGATATTGAAATTCGCGATTATGATCCGCGGCTACTGGCTACTACGAAAATGACAGAGGGGCAAAACTCGGGATTTAGAGTTCTGGCGGGTTATATTTTTGGCGGCAATGACGCTGAGCAGGAAATTGCGATGACGGCGCCCGTGCAGCGCACCATGCCAGGTCAAAAAAACGCAGAGATGGCGTTTGTTGTGCCCCGTGCCTTTTCCATGGATGACCTGCCTGAGCCCGATGATACACGTGTCCAGTTCAGGGAAGAGCCTGCTTTTCGCGCAGCAGTGATTCGATTTAGTGGCTGGGTCAATGACAAAAAGGCTGAGCAATATTGGCAGACGTTGACCGTCTTTCTTCGAAAAAAGGGCATACAGCCGCTCGGTGAGCCGACTCTCAATCAATACAACCCGCCCTGGACGCCACCCTTTATGCGGCGAAACGAAATAATCGTCGCGGTAGCGAGTGATGCGGGCACGTTTTAGTAGCCTTTATGCTGCTCAAAAGCCCCCAAAGGCTGTTGTCCCGCGAGAAAGCGCTCCAGATTTTTGGCCATAGCCTCTGAGACGAGACGCTCGGAAGTGGGTGCCGATGTGTGTGAGGTCACAAATACATTGGGCTCATGCCAATAGGGGTCGGATTGAGGTAGTGGTTCTTCACGAAAGACGTCGAGCACAGCGGCACGTACATATCCTTGCCGAATGGCGTGCAATAAAGCGCCATCATCAACCGCATTACCCCGTCCAATATTGACGACGAGGCTATTCGGAGCGAGTCTCTTTAGGCTGTCGCTATTTATAATGTTGTCGGTTGCCGACGTCTTTGGTAGCACCGAGACGAGGTAATCAAGACCATCAAAGAATGCCATGTCATTGGACTTGAAGCAGTGGGTAAAACCCGGAATTGGACGCCCATTTGAATTCATGCCGCGACACTCAATGCCGAACTGATGGGCGGCGTTAGCGACCGCAGACCCAATACTGCCTGTACCCAAAATACCCATCTTTTTTCCCAGAACACCCAGCTCGGGACGGTCATCCCAGTGGGTCGCTCCTGCGCGCTCAATAACCCGGCGTTCGAGGGCAAGTATCCAGCCCAAGACAAATTCGGACATGGATTGTCCGAATACGTGTTTGAGGGGGGTCAATACAACGCCATCGGGCAATGTATCGACTAGGGCATCAACACCCGCCCACGTACTTTGAATCCACTCCACATTGGGGCAAGCGGGTATCCACCGAGCGATACTGCTGGGGCTGCCGACAATGAGTCGAACATCGGTGCAGTCAATGTGCGGTTCTGGGTGTGTCTGAACATCTGCAATATGAACTGCGAGACGTCCCGAAATTAGCCGCTCGACCCGGTGTGGCCATTGATCGTTTGGGTGTGCAAGTAGCAATACGTCCATGGGATCCCTGCGAACTCTATTTAACGAACCGGCGTTAGGCGCACCACTCTGTCGTTAGTACTCTGCGCAATCGGTACACTGCGAACTGATCGCTAATGGTATACTCGCGGCATTCCTCACACCATCTGTTGACTGCGCGGCTTGCGTCGGGTCGCGCTGGTGTCTTTGGAATCCAGCCTCGGTTTCGCCACGTAAGGCAGTGGCATAGTCATAAAGTAGCTTTTTTATGGATACGATTCGACAGGAATGGTTCTCTAACGTCCGAAACGATGTGCTCGCCGGTTTAGTCGTCGCACTTGCCTTAATCCCCGAGGCGATTGCCTTCTCGATTATTGCGGGGGTCGATCCCAAAGTCGGACTTTACGCATCATTTTCGATAGCGGTCATCATTGCCTTTACTGGCGGCCGTCCGGGTATGATTTCAGCCGCAACCGGTGCTATGGCTTTGCTGATGGTTACCTTGGTAAAAGACCACGGTTTGCAGTACCTGTTTGCGGCGACCGTATTGACGGGAGTACTGCAAATTATCGCCGGCTGGGTGCGCTTGGGGGAACTCATGCGATTCGTGTCGCGGTCAGTGGTCACGGGCTTCGTCAACGCGCTGGCGATCCTCATTTTCATGGCGCAACTGCCAGAGCTGACCAATGTTACTTGGGAGGTCTATGCGATGACGGCGGCGGGACTTGCCATCATCTATGGCTTGCCGCGCCTGACAACAGTGGTGCCCTCACCATTGGTTACGATAGTGGTATTGACGATCATTGCAATTCTCCTAGATCTCGATATTCGCACGGTCGGTGATATGGGCGACCTACCCGATAGTCTGCCTCACTTTTTTATGCCAGATGTACCCATTACCTGGGAGACACTACAAATCATATTTCCCTATTCGGCCACCCTAATGGTTGTCGGTTTGCTGGAATCGCTTATGACCGCAACGATCGTTGATGACCTCACCGATACGATGAGTAATAAAAACCGCGAATGTGTCGGCCAGGGTGTGGCTAACGTCGCGACTGGATTCATGGGTGGTATGGCAGGATGTGCCATGATTGGGCAGTCGGTAATCAACGTAAAGTCAGGCGGGCGTGGTCGTCTGTCTACCTTGGTGGCCGGGCTCTTACTGCTCATCATGGTAGTTTTTGCAGGCGATTGGGTTAGTCAAATTCCCATGGCGGCGCTGGTGGCGGTCATGATCATGGTATCAATCGGCACCTTTAACTGGGAGTCGGTACGCAACTTAAAAACACATCCAAAGAGTTCCAGTATGGTTATGGTATCGACGGTAGCAGTCACGGTGGCGACACACGATCTCGCGCAAGGGGTGCTGACCGGCGTCTTATTATCCGGTTTCTTTTTTGCACACAAAGTGGGTCGAATATTAAGTGTCACATCGGCGGCCTGTGACGAGGGTCGTGCGAGGCGATATACGGTTTATGGACAAGTATTTTTTGCCAGTGCCGATCGCTTTACCAAGGTGTTTGATTACCAAGAAGTCATCGACAAAGTGTACATCGATGTCAGTCGAGCTCACTTTTGGGATATCACTGCCGTCAGTGCACTGGACAAGATCATCATGAAATTTGGGCGCGACGGAACCGATGTCGAAGTGATCGGTCTTAATGAGGCTAGTGCCACATTGGTTGATAAGTTTGCCATCCACGACAAAGACGGAGCAGCGGACTTGCTCCTTGACCACTAGGAGACTGGCATGCGTCAACCCTCGAAAGTACTCGCATGTGTCGATCAATCTGACTACGCCTCGCACGTTACGGACTATGCGGCGTGGGCAGCGTGTCGGCTAAAGGCCCCTCTGGAGCTTTTGCATGTGATTGATCGCCATCCCGAAGTCGCTGCCGATATTGATCGGAGCGGTGCTTTGGGGGTGGATGCGCAGGAGAGTTTGCTGGAGCGCTTGTCACAGGAGGAGGGCGAACGCAGTAAAGTCATTCGTGAGCAAGGACGGGTTTTTCTAAATGCGCTAAAAGCACGATGTGATGACCAAGATGAGTTGCGGACCGATACGCGACAGCGTTATGGACAGTTGCTCAGCACGCTCAAAGAGCAGGAGTCCTCTGTGGCTCTGTACGTATTGGGTCGACGTGGGCAATCTGCCTCTCACACCAAGCGGGATTTGGGCCGGCATGTTGAGGCCATATGTCGTCAGATACGGCGTCCTATTATGACCGTCACTGATGACTTTAAGGCCCCTAAAAGTATTTTGGTGGCGTATGACGGCGGTCGAATGACCCGCCGGGGTATTGAGTTACTGGCGTCCAATCCAGCCATGCGAGACCTATCAGTTCACGTCATTATGTCGGGAAAGCCCACTGCCGATTCGAATCGTCATCTCGAGTGGGCGCAGCAGCGATTGTTGGGTGCCGGTTTTACTGTCGATTCAGCCTTTGTGCCCGGGGATCCAGAGCAGGCCGTAACACGAGCCATCACAGAACGTGAGGCGGATCTCCTGATTATGGGGGCCTACAGTCACTCACCTTGGCGTAGCTTGGTATTAGGCAGTCGCACCAATGATTTATTGAGAGCGTCACAAGTTCCGACTATTACACTTCATCTGTAAGTGAGTCGCCCCATGGCAACCGCAGAGAGGGTTCGACAACTTAGTGATCCCGGAGAATCGCAGACCTATGGGAAGGTGGTAGGCTAGACTTCCGAATCGCATTTTGATCTAAACTTGGGCGACTTTTTGTCTGGTAATACGCGTGATATAACGTTTGACTGTCGGATGGAGGTCATCATGCGTGCAATTATCCCTTTTTTAATAATCTGTTTGAGTTGGCCATTATGGGCTAGCGAGGCCGAGGTCACGGCTGCCAAGAGTACAGATGAAAATACGCGTTCCATTGCCGAGCGCGGCGAATTACTGCCAGGATTTATGCCGCTTTATTGGGATGCCCAAGCGGGGCGGCTCTATGCTGATATTCACGGTTTAACTGAGCCGATGATTTACTACAACGGCCTCTCTCAGGGGGTTGGCTCCAATGATCTCGGGTTGGACAGGGGACGTCTGGCTGATACCTACCTGGTAGTCTTTGATCGGGTAGGGCCAAAGGTTTTCTTGACTGCACTGAATACGCACTACGTAGCGCGATCTGATAACCCCGCTGAGCGTCGTGCAGTAGAGGAAGCCTTTGCACAATCTATTATCTGGGGCTTTGAGGTGGCTGAGTCCACCGACGATACGATGCTCATCGATCTAACAGAGTTTGCGCTGAGTGATGCCACAGATTTGGCTCGGCAACTGCTAGCCCGGGGTGAGGGGACTTACACCATAGACGAATCGCGGTCAGCTATTCATAAAGCTAGAACAAAGTCTTTTCCCGATAATACCGAAATCGATGCGAGGCTGACCTACGCGGGGACATCCAAAGGACCTATTTTGCGCACTGTTGCGCCCGATGCCAGTGCGGTGACCGTCCATGGTCACCACTCGTTTGTACGTCTGCCGGATGAGGGTTATGAGCCACTTCCATTCGATCCTCGAGCCGGGTATATCGACAGTGGCGAGGATAGCTTGGTTTATGACTATGCCAGTCCTATTGATGCGCCCATCAAGTCTGCCTACGCGCGTCGGCATCGCTTGGAGAAACGTGATCCCAGTGCGGCGGTTAGCGAGGCGGTTGAGCCCATCGTCTATTGGGTAGATTCGGGGGCACCAGAGCCTGTCAAAACGGCGCTAATTGAGGGTGCGCAGTGGTGGAATCAAGCGTTTGAAGCCGCGGGTTATAAAGACGCCTTTCAGGTTAAGGTGCTTCCTGACGATGTGGATCCAATGGACGTTCGCTACAACGTGATCCAGTGGGTACACCGCTCTACGCGCGGTTGGTCTTATGGTTCAAGTGTGCGTGACCCGCGGACACAAGAAATCATAAAAGGTCACGTGACCCTTGGGTCGCTGCGGGTCCGACAAGACTATTTAATTGCCGAAGGACTGTTAGCACCCTATAGCGAGGGCCGGGATGATGTCGGCATGCTCAGTGAGTTTGCGCTCTCCCGGATACGCCAACTTTCTGCACACGAGGTGGGCCACACACTGGGTATCGCACATAATTTTGCCGCGAGTGCGGACGATCGAGCATCGGTGATGGACTATCCTCATCCAATGGTGACCCTTAATGCACAGGGCGAGGTTGTTGTTGATAATGCCTATGCCGTCGGGATTGGTGAATGGGACAAGCGCGCTATTATCTGGGGATATCAAGACTTTCCCGAGGGTGTTGTCGAAGCCGAAGCGAGATCACGCATTATCGAGAAAACACTCGCCTCCGGTTTGCGCTATGTAGCCGACGAGCATGCGCGGATTGGCAACCGTGCATCGGCTGGTCCTGCGCACCCCGCGGGAAGTTTATGGGACAACGGCGCGGATCCAGTTGCCGAGTTAAATCGTCTTATGGCCCTGCGTTCGGTTGTACTGGACCGATTTTCGGACAATGCCATTCAAAATGGACGCGCGATGGCGACGCTAGAGGATGTCTTGGTGCCTGCCTACCTAATGCACCGGTATCAGGTTGAGGCGGCTGCTACGGTCTTGGGTGGCCAAACATTTGCGTACGCGATGCGCGGTGATGGGCAGGCGGTAATGAGCCGGGTTTCGGCGGATGAGCAACGAGCAGCGCTCTCTGCCATGCTGGCGACGCTTGATGCCAAGGCTCTCCGGTTGTCTGACGACATCGTGTCTCTGATCCCGCCGCGGCCACCGCAATCTGGTGTGAGTCGCGAACTATTCCCTCGTCATACGGGGTACGTTTTTGATCCG
>CAJYAI010000073.1 GCA_913064725.1 uncultured Alteromonadaceae bacterium
TGGAATGAGGATTATCGAGACCCAAAATCGGATGTTTCTGTAGCAGGAACCTTTCAAGGCACAGATCTGACCGACTACCTCGCTACGCTTCCTCAAGAGCACGCTCCAGGCACGGTGTTTAACTACAACACGGCCGAAAGTAACCTATTGGGCGAGGTGCTCCGAGCCGCCATTGGCAACTCGGCCACCGACTACATGAACGCCAAAATCTGGCAAGGCTTTGGTATGGAGCACCCGGGCAACTGGATGTTAGCTGCTCCGTTTGGGGGGGAAACTGGCGGCTGCTGCATTAGCGCATCCATCCGCGACTACGCCCGCCTTGGAATATTTGTGAAAAACGGTGCCGTTGATGCCAAGGGAGAACCAATCGTAGCCGACGGGTGGATCGAGGCCGCGACCGCTGCCTCACCGGCATATGCCGGCTATGGTTACAAGTGGTGGCTGCTCGGAGACGGTGCCTACTCCGCCGTCGGTATCTTTGGTCAGTACATCTACATAAACCCGAAGCATGATCTGGTCATTTCATTGCACAGCAACGCACCTGCCGCTGTCGATTCTGATCACCATCAACACGCGGAGGCCGCTATGGCGGCTATCGCTGCCGCTTTTGCCCCTTAGGTGCTGACCACTAGGCCTAGGATTTGGCCACCCGAATTATGCGTCTCATAATAGCAACCCGGCGAAAAGCCATTCGGCGTCAGCTCGCGGGGATCGACTTGAGCGTCAGTCCCTGCCGAGAATAAGGGTCGGCACTCCGTGCGTTCGATCTCGCACCGTACAGACACGCGTTCCGGCTCTACGACCCG
Source organism: uncultured Alteromonadaceae bacterium (assembly GCA_913064725.1). GTDB lineage: Bacteria > Pseudomonadota > Gammaproteobacteria > Pseudomonadales > Halieaceae > Luminiphilus. Next base: position 807 of record CAJYAI010000073.1, read on the forward strand.
CTCTGACGTCCGATACATCGAAGCCTCGAGCCCTAAGCTCAGCGTTGGTTGCGTCAATGTTGGCGCTGCGCCAGCTCAAACCAAAAAAACGATCTTGCTCTGGTGACAGTGGCTTGGCTATGGGTTGGTATACCTCAACAATCAGGTCGCCACAGCGGAAAAATAGGAGTCGCGCATCCCAGTCGGGGTTGGTTAGGTCAAGGCGCATATCGAGTTGCAGTCGAGCACTGAGTAGCGCTGAGGTAAGGTCACCATCCCCGCTCGCGATAACCGCGTGGTCAAGGCCTTCAATGGCGCTTTCCGATGCTGAATAGTCCAACCCAGCAGTGTCTTGCTCGGTAAGTGCCAGATTGAGACCACGTGTGGTTTCCGGTTGCAGCGACAAGAAGCGGTCGTCTGACTGTGCCTCGACAAACTCGAGCCCGACCTTGGGCAACCGTTGCTGAGCCGAGGCTGTATCAGGACAGGCAAAAATCAGTTGCTTGAGGCCCTGTCGCTCGTCCGTTTCAACAAGTCGCACAGCGGTATTTGCCAACTGAAATCGGACGCTGGTGATACCTCGAAATTCCTCCTCGCGGGCAGGCTGACCGAGCAGTGATGCATAGTCGTCAGCTGCTTCAGCAAGCGAATGAACGGCAATAACGACCGCATCTAACTCAGAAATCATTCGCGACATGCATTAATCCTTATGGTTGTGTTCAGTCATCGTAGTGCATCAGCATACGGCGCTGCTTTTCTAAACCCAAGCTAAAACCCAGCCTTGAAACCCAGCTTAAATCTAGCGTTACCAACTACGGAGCGCCCCGCGTTAGCACCGCCTACTGTTGACTCCCATGATTGCCGATCGACCACCCTTGCTAATACTTACGATTCACTGCGTCCAAAAGGCAATCGGTGCGACGCTTGCTCCCAGCCATCCTGAAGTCTGACGCCAATCCCAATTAACCGCACGGGCATTTCACGTCGCTGCCAACCCTCGATCAATAGCTGGTGGTAATCCGACTCCACTGCCGCCGTACCCACACGTTCAACGGTCGTGCTACTGAAATCTGAAAACTTAAGTTTCACAAAGGCCTTATGAATGCTCTCGCCCGCCTCTGCACTCTCGATCCGGCCCAGGAGTTGCTCGAACAGCTTATCAACATAAGGCTCCCAGACGTCTGGACCCGACAAGTCCTCACCAAATGTGGTTTCAACACTGATCGACTTGCGTGTTCTGCTCGGCTGGACGGGGCGCTCATCCTTACCTCGAGCACGCTCATGGAGCACCACCCCGAACTTACCAAATCGACGAATGAGCTCATGCAGCTCCCAACCTCTGATATCAGCACAGGTTTTTAGTCCATACCGAGACATTTTCTCAGCCGTCACGGACCCAACGCCCGGGATCTTCTTGACCGGCAGAGCACCGACGAAGGCATCAACCTGATCCGGTGTGACGACCGTGAGGCCATCAGGCTTTTTCCAGTCCGATGCAACCTTAGCGATAAACTTATTAACCGACACACCTGCAGACACCGTGATATCGACATCGCGCTGTACTTTCGCCCGAATTTCCTTGGCAATCTTCGTAGCAGTCAGGGTCTCTCCGCTCGACTCGGTCACGTCGAGATAGGCCTCATCAAGTGATAAGGGTTCGATGGTATCGGTATATTCCTCAAAAATGGCGCGCATCGCCTGAGACGCCTCACGGTACTTCATGAACTGTGGGGGAACGACCGTCAGGTGCGGGCATAAACGCATTGCGTGAGCTGTAGACATCGCCGAGCGAACACCGTATTTCCGAGCATCGTAGTTTGCAGTCGTCAGCACGCCCCTGCGCTCAGCACTGCCTCCTACGGCCATGGGAATACCCTGCAAACTGGGGTCGTCGCGCATTTCAATTGCTGCGTAAAAACAATCTGCATCGATGTGAATAATTTTTCGCTGCATGGACCGCCGCCTCAGTTGTAAAGTCGGGCAGCCACGATGGGACTAACCTTCAAACCAGGACTTTAATGCCGGCTTTGTGACTTTGCCGAGCGCATTTCGGGGAAGAGCATCCGCAAATAACCAGCGGCGCGGTACTTTATACGCAGACATCTGCTGACGGCACCAGTCGGTGACAGTCGCCGCATCGATATTGCCCTCTGTAACAACTGCTGCCGCCACCAGCTCTCCCCACTCATCGTCGAGTAGCCCAATGACGGCAACCTCTCTGACTTGGGGATGATCCAGCAAGGTCGCTTCGATTTCGAGCGCCGATAGCTTGTAGCCCCCTGACTTGATGATATCGATCGAGGCTCGGCCTAAAATTCTATAGGCGCCGTCATCAATAACTGCAATATCGCCGGTCAAAAACCAGCCGTCCACAAAGGCATTGTGCGTCGACTCCGGGTTACCCCAGTATTCACGGAACATAGTTGGGCTTTTAACGGCCAGCTCACCCGGAGCCGTCGGGTCAGTGATCTCCTCGCCCACTTCGTTAACACGCTTGATCACAACACCCGGCAGAGGCTGCCCCACATGCCCTGGGCGCCTGACGCCGACATAGGGGTTTGATAGCGCCATACCGAGCTCTGTCATGCCATAGCGCTCCAAAAAGCGTTGTGAGGTGAATGACTGCCACTCTTCAAAGAGCGAGACGGGACAGGCGGCTGAGCCCGATACAGTCAACCGCATAGCGGCAAAGCCCGCGGTGACTCGTTCACGGTCAGTATCCGAGAGTGTCTTAAGATAGGCGATAATTTTGACGTAAATGGTCGGTACCGCCATGAAAACGGAGAAGCGATTTTCGGCAACCGCCTCGCAGATGCGCTCAGCATCGAACCGACCATAGGCGTGTACCGCGGCACCCCGCCACAGCGCGCATAGCAGGATATTAACAATGCCATGAACATGGTGCAGGGGCAGAAACAAGGGAATGACATCATCCTCTTGCCACCCCCAGGCCTCAATCAATGAGGTCACCATGGCCGATACGCTGGCAACGGTATGAACCACTCCCTTGGGTTTACCCGTTGTTCCGCTGGTAAAGACAATCAAGGCACCCTGCTCTGCTGAGATGGGCAGCGTGTCAGGCATGCGACCCTCGGGTAAGTCAGATATGTCTAACTGACTGATCCCATACTCATTGCAGACCAAACTGAGCTCATCAGAGCGAAGGACCTCGGGCAGCAGTAGTCGGCTGGAGCCAGCCACTGACAAACAGTGTGCCAGTTCGGCTGGGCTCGCATGAACACTGAGTGGCACGGCTATGCCACCGGCGGCAACGATGCCAATAATCAGGGCCGCATACTCAGGACTTGCGGGATAGAGAAAAGCAACACGCTCTTCTTCGAGTGACTCCGCACCGTCTAGCAGACCCGCTGTCACGCACCCTACCCGATCGTGAAGTTCTGAATATGTTACTGGGCGATCACCATCAACCATCGCGATCGCGTCGCCACCTGTCGTGAGACTGGGAAACCAGGGTGGGCTGTCAGTCATCGCCGGTAAACACCCACAGCAATAGACCACCGGCTATGAGCGGCAGCGCAAACAACGAAAACAAGTTGTACATACCCCAGCCGGCAGACAGCAGCGCAGCGGCGAGAAGGGGCGACAAGATCGCACCCATGCGTCCCAGCCCAGCAGCCCAGCCAACGCCCGCTGCACGCACGTCACTCGGGTAAAGACGCGCAGCCAGCGCGTAAAGGCAGGCAAAGCCACCGTGTAAAAAGAAGCCACCGGCAAACATGAGCATCATCAAGGTACTCAGCTCTGAGGGTTGGGTAAGCCCTATCCAGACCAAAACAGCCGCTGCTGCCAGAAAAAATAACGACAGTAACGACACCAGAGGAAGCCGCGTTGTTAAAAAACCGAGTAGTAAAATGCCGGGAAGTGCGCCCAAATTAAAGCCTGTCAGTGCGTCGATGCCTTGAACACGCGTGTATCCTGAGTCGACAAATAGCGTGGGTATCCATGACAACATGAAATACATCGCCAGAAAGCCCATGAAGTAAATGAGCCACAGGGCGAGCGTCCTGACTCTGCGCTCAGGCGTCAAAATCGCTACCACAGAGATAGTAGGCACCGCTGGTACGACACTAGCGATATCGCTTATGGCAGCGCGTCTCATGCGACCCAAGAGCTTGTTAACCTCGGTCGCCCGATCCGGCCAAGACCCTGCCCTACCGGCAAGAAATTCTGGAGATTCTGGTAACAGGGCCCATGTTAAAAGCCCCATGCATATGGTCAGTAGTCCGCCGGCCGTGAAGACAGAAGCCCACCCAAACTCAGGTATTAAAGCATTTGCGATGGGCCCTGCTAAAACAGCGCCAACCGGGTAGCCCATCACGACCACAGACACGGCCAGGCTGCGGAACCGCCCCGGCATGAACTCAGACACCAAGGCGGGCGCGCTGCCGAAAATAATACCAATGCCTAGACCCGACAAAAATCGAAGCACCGCAAACACAGCAATAGACTTGCTATCTGCTATGAGGCTTACCGCAAGCATACTGAGACCGATGAGAAACATCGCTGAGACAAGGAGTAGTCGTCTCCCCAGACGATCCGACAGCGGCGCTAGACCCGCAGCGCCGATCGCCATGCCGACGAGCGCAGCGCTAAACAATGGTCCGAGCGCGCCGCGCGCAAGCCCCCACTCGCTCGCGACACTAGGGGCCGCCACGGACATGGCGACGACATCGACACCATCGGCGAGGTTGAGAAGAAAGCAAAGGGCGACAACCAACCACATGAGAGGTGCCACGGGGCCCTCGTCTATGCGTGCTCTTACTAATTCGGCGCTCATAGCCCATCCTTCTGCTGCGGTGAAACGCCCTATGCCCCGTCCATCGCGAGCCAACGTTACGTGTTAGATCATAAAACGAAACGCGGGTGGATGTCCGCTATCGACACAGGATGGTCACTACCAAACAAACTATTAGAGTTTGCGCGCCACACCGACCGCCTGCTCAGAGCCGAAACTGACCAGTCGGCACCAGGCTTTAAGCCATCTTGATGGCAGAATGACGTCACCCGCGGCTTCGTCACGATGATCCGCCTCGTCATTGCAGAAGCGCTGAATAGTAGCAAGCAGCTCGGTGTCGCCGAAACGCTCTACAGCGGCGTATTGCGACTCGTAATGGCTGACCACAAAGGTTTCTACGGCCTCAATTGACGCGTAAACCCATGAACGGCCACCCAAGGCTGCAATGACGCCTAAAAAGAAACCGGCGAGACGCCACAGCGGTATGAACAGACTTTTTTGCCGCCCCGACAACCACTGGTCAAAAAAGATCAGGTGCTGTTGCTCGGTCGCCAAGTGATGCTCCGCAAAACTCCGCACTTCCTCGTCTTGCGAGACAGCGAGAATGCCCTTGTAAATCCAAACGGCACCAGTCTCACCCGCGTGATTTGAGCGCATCTCAGCAACCAAATGTGCGGGCAAGTGTTCTGCAGCGGTGATAAGCGCATTTGTCATTGCGAGACCCAAGAAACGACGTGCAGCAACTATAGCGAATCAGCTCATAGTTTCAGCGCATCTTGAACAGCGACGACATCTAAGCTGAACGCTTCCCCGACACCCGCATGCGTAAGTTTCCCGTCATGCACATTTAGACCCAGCGCAAATCTGGGATCATCACGAAGTGCGTCCAGACCAGAATTCGCAAGTCGGACAACGTAAGGCAGGGTGGCATTAGTCAAGGCGAGGGTCGCTGTTCGAGCCACACCACCCGGCATGTTTGCTACACAATAGTGGACCACCCCGTCGACCTCATAGCTGGGGTCCTGATAGGAAGTCGCTCTCGAGGTCTCGAAGCAGCCCCCCTGATCGATGGCGACATCGACCATGACCGTACCCTTTTGTAGTTGAGACACTAGCGAACGGGTAATAAGTTTGGGGGCAGCAGCGCCCGGAATGAGTACAGCGCCGATGATGACATCCGCATCCAACACCTGCTCTTCGAGTGCCGCTGCACTCGACCACACTGTTTCAATGCGCCCCATAAAAATGTCGTCAAGGTAGCGCAAACGGTCCAGCGAGCGGTCGAGAACGACAACACGTGCGCCCATGCCTTGAGCAACGCGAGCCGCATTGGTACCAACAACACCGCCGCCTATGACAACCACCTTAGCGGGCGGTACGCCCGGTACGCCGCCGAGCAGCACACCGCGCCCACCGCTCGATTTTTTTAAGAAGTCACCACCCGCCTGGGCCGCTAATCGCCCGGCAATTTCGGACATAGGTGCCAGCAACGGTAAGCCACCATTGTGACCCTCGACTGTCTCGTAAGCGATGCAGGTGGCACCACTGCGCAGCAACAGGTCCGTTTGCACGCGATCAGCAGCGAGATGAAGGTAGGTAAACAGTAGCTGTCCCGGTCGTAACTGCTTGCATTCATCGGGCTGAGGCTCTTTGACTTTGACGATGAGATCAGCTGATTGGAAAATAGTCGAGGGACTATCAACCAAAGTAGCACCGGCTGCGCTGTAAGCTAGATCGTCAAAACCTGCGCCGTCGCCGGCACCCATCTCGACAAGTACCTCGTGGCCGTATTTGACCAGCTCTACGACCCCTGCAGGCGGCAGCCCAACTCGGTACTCATGGTTTTTGATTTCCTTAGGGACACCTATCTGCATGGCATCAAACTCTCCGTTTTCTATGGGACCTTAAGGCACTGTCGACACGGTGTCTTCACAGGCGATTAGGGAATCTTACGCCTAAAAAATTTATATTATTTATCGTATTTACCGTAAAAATAAGTGGATTCAACTTTTTATTGACGCTATCTTTGAATAATCCACTAATCGGGATATACCAATGACAACCCTCTCGAAAACAGACCGAAAAATCCTCGGATTGCTTCAGCGAGATGGTCGGATGAGCGTCGCGGAGATCGGTCGGCAAGTGGGCTTAACCCCTACCCCCTGTGCGGATCGCATAAAACGGCTTGAAAGTCAGGGGATCATTACGGGCTACCACGCACGTCTGGCACCTCACAAACTCGAGGCGGGATTATTGGTATTTGTCCAGGTGACCTTGCAGCGCACATCTGGCAATGCATTCACCGCCTTTACCGACGCCATTGAAGTCATTCCCGAGGTAGAGGAATGTCACCTTGTATCAGGGGAATTCGACTTCTTAGTCAAAGCGCGGGTAAAGGACATGACGCACTACAAGGACTTGCTGGCGGGATCGTTACTTCAGCTGCCTAATGTGCAGGAGTCTAAGAGCTACCCGGTCATGGAATCGGTCGTACAGCGATCAGGCATCCGGCTCTAGGCGTGTGACGCGGGCCTTTAAAAGCCGACATACCTTACGAAGTCTGCGTTATCTGCGCGTTCGGAGCGGACAGCGTTAGCGGGAAAGGTCTGGTCGGGATAGCCGAGCGCGATACAAATCATGATGCTTTCATCATCGGGAATGCCGGCATGCTCGCGAACCACGTCTGACTGCATGATGCCTTGCCCATTGATAACGCAACCCAAACCACGCTCCCACGCCGCCAAGACGATGCCGTAGGCAAGCGAGCCCAACGAAAATTGACTGATTGCCGCAGGCTCGAGGTATTTGTTGTACGTCAGAACAAGCGATACTGGCGCGTCAAATTGGCGAAATCCACGCAACATCCAATCCATGCGCTTTTCTTTATCGTCACGTTCAATACCCATTGCCTCAAACAACTGAATAGCAACGTCGATTTGCCGCTGACGATGAATGCCCTCGTACTCTTCTTTGTAAGGGAAATCCCTGACGTGCGGCTTCCCCGCGAGGGTGTTTTCCGTATTTCCCTTGCGAATTCTATCGAGTACATCACCGGTCACCGCGTGCACGCGCCAGGTCTGTGTGTTGTA
>CAJYAI010000074.1 GCA_913064725.1 uncultured Alteromonadaceae bacterium
ACACTCGCGTTGATGTGTTCTGCGGTCGTGTCGTAGTGCTTAACGCGCGCTCCCGAGTGACGACCTGCGTCGATGACAATGTCGCATTTGGAGACAATCTCCATTTGCTGGCGCAGTGAGGGATTCGCTTTCAATGCGGTCCCCATGACCGCCTCGGCGGTGTACCCGCCGTAAATATCCGCTTGATCGAAGGTCGTGATGCCCTGATTGAGCGCTGCGTTTATTTTGGCATCAACATGCTTCACTGACGTGTCGCTGTCGTCTGCCAGACGCCACATGCCATAAACGAGCCGACTAAAGGCTAAACCCTGTGCTAATTCGATGCGTTCCATAATTACCCCTCCACCTCGAATCATCATTGTACTGGCCAAAGCTAACGCCAGCGAACCTGACGAAAAGAAAACTCTCTTGACAGTGGAGGGGTTTCTTGGCGATAACAGACACAGTTCGAGAGGATAGCCCATGATTGAGTTCTTAAATCCAGACGCTGACGTTGGCATTGAAAATACGCCGTACGATTTATCCGTGAAGGTTGATGGTGATAACGACACAACCATCGGGTTACTTGCCAACGGATTCCCTGACTCTGTGCCCTTTCTCGATGAAGTAGGTAAGGCCATTGGCCGGCTTCGACCTGGCATCAACCTCAAGGCCTATAACAAAGGAAACGCCACCATTGCTGCACCCGAGAAACTGCTGGGTGAGATAGGCGGCGATTGCGTTGGTGTAATTGCGGCCTACGGGCACTGAGGCTCCTGCACTACCGGCACCGTGCGTGACGGCATAAACCTCGCCAAACTTGGCATACCCTCGGTCGCATTGGTCACCGAGGAGTTTTGGGCACAGGGTAATTTCGTCGCTGAATCATTGGGCATGTCCGATGTGCCAAGAGTTCAATTACCTCACCCGGTAGCGGGAACAGGTTCGGAAAACATGACCGCAGTCGCGGACTCAGTAGCTCAAGAGATTGTAGCCGCGCTCGAGGCAATCGATGGCTGATACTTTATCTGCCCTAGATGAAGAGGCGGCACTCGAAGAACTCCACAACCGTGGCTGCACCGATGGCCTACCGGTTGTTATACCCACGGCCGAGCGCGTTTCCCGAATGGTGCTGGCCTCAGGTCTCGAAGGCGACATGATGTTGGGAACCATGGGGCCGGGACACGGTATCGCCACCGTTGAAAAAGTCGCTATTGCGGCCGTCATGGCAGGATGTAAACCCGATTACATGCCGGTCGTCGTGGCAGCTGTTAAAGCGGTCATCGATCCCAAGTTTGACCTCACTGAAATGCAGGCTACAACGCACTGCACTGCACCCTTGATTATCGTCAATGGCCCCGCGAGACACACCTGTGGGCCTATCGTATCCGGTACGGGCGCTCTCGGCCCGGGTCACCGCGCCAATGCGACCATCGGGCGAGCACTCAGGCTGACTATGATTAATATCGGCAAGGCGCGACCTGGCAGTTCCGACATGGCGCTGCTAGGCCACCCGGGAAAGTTCACCTTCTGTCTTGCAGAGGATGAGGAGGCCAGTCCTTTCACACCGCTCCATGTAAGCCGTGGGTTTGAGGCAGACGACAGTGTTGTCACCGTTCTTGGCTCCGAAGCGCCGCACTCAGTTATCTTTGCTGGCGACGGTGATGACCCCGACAGCTACAAATCACTCCTAGAACTCCTGGCAATGGGCTTGGCTAACCCGCCCAGCAACAACGGTACGCTTACTGGTGGATGCGCAACGGTGGTACTGAACCCTGAACACAGTGCCATCTTGCACGGCGCAGGGCTCACGCGAGAGGACATTGCCCAAGAGCTCTACCAGCGAAGCTTTGTCGAGGCGAGCACCGTCAAACGGCTGTTCAGCCAATTTGCAGGGCCCGATCCTCAAGACCGCATGGCGTTCAAGGGACCGGAACAAATCCTGATTTTGCAGGCAGGCGGCTCGGGCGTGTATTCAATGGTTATGCCCTCGTGGTGTGTCGGCGCGCACGCCAATGCAGCGGTTAGCGTGAAAGTCGAGGCGGATATGTTTTGCGAGATTCCAGGGTTAGCGCGAAACGCCACCCTGGATTGATTGCGACTCGGCCTAATCCTGAACGCTTATGGGCTTAAATTCCGCACTATCGGCAGGCTCGATCGCACCGTGATAGCCCTGACCATCGGGCATGAAGAATGGGATTGAAGGCAAATCCTTCATCCGGTGCTGGTGGATAGTTTGACTCGAGGCATTCTCGGCCGCTTCTTGTGTGAGATACACGTCATACGTGTACCCAGCGGCACCGTCGTATTTGCCGGCATCGACGACACCTCGGACCTGTAGCGGCGTGTCTGCAAACCCCGGAAACTGAAGCCCATCAAACGTCTCCACGATTTCAATCCTACCCCGATCGAACATATTGCTGTGAACTTGGCAGTAGGGGTATATCGTTGTAGGCGTATTCTCATTGACCACCAGCGCCACATGGTGATTGTTTTCAATAATGACACCGTCGGCCTCCGATAAAGGCGATGACTCTGGACTGCCACCCAATCTGAAGGGGTGTGATGTCAGCGCAACGACATTATCGAAACGAATCGTATCGCCCACGCGAGCATAAACAATAATATCCGTTGCCGTGGCATCCGCACCGTCTATCGTATACTGGAAGCCGCTCGCTGCCCCCTCTGAAATTCGATAGCTGTATTCGTTGAAATTAGGCAACTGAGAACTGAGGTTGGCCAGCGAAGAGCTCGTCTCGACGACACCTAAGACGTTAGTACGATAATCCTCAGCGAGCGCCGTATCGCCTCCAGCAATTGCGACCGAGTCCGCGACAACCGCGCGTAAACCCACATCAACAAATTGGCCTAGAGTGGCGACATCGGCGGCACTCATTTGCTGCAAAAAGCGTCCGACTGATCCGGTTATTTCCGTAATGAACGTATTGAGAACCGGGTCGTTCAAATCCGATGCTACGTCAGCAAGCAACTGCACACTAGAGAATGTGAGCAGTGTCGGCGTCGCTGCAGCGCGGACGGCAATTGCCGACTCGATGGTTTTCGTTGACAACCCCGTTATGGCTGACAGCGATGCAGTCAGAATCGATAACTGCGCGTGATTCAAAGCGACACGCTCTGCGCCTGACACGTTGTCCGAGAGAGCCGTGAGCGGATCTCGCGTTGCTGCCGACTCGATAATGTCCAATGCTTGTAAGACATCATTGGCGACGGTTTCGCCCTCGCGAGCACTCGTAATAAGTAAAGATCCTATTGGCGAGATGACTAAAGGGTCGGACGTCGGCACGCCCCCATTCAATACATATGCCTCGCCGTAGCTAGAACCCGAAATCGGATCAACGCCACCGAGCGATAGAATGGGTCCCGACGAGTAATCATCGACGTCGAATTCGAATTGTCCATTGGAGTCGGAAATTACACCCGGTTCAATATCCGCCTTTACCCCATTGCCATCCAGGTCTTGGAATACTGACGCTTCACTCAGGTACGTGCCTGATACGACTTTACCGCTGACAGTGCCACCCGTTTGTCCGGTATTTTCATCAACATCAGTGACTGTGACCGAGACCGACAATGACGCACTAGCCGTCCCATCTGACGCTACTATCGCAACGGTATATACATTGTCGGTACCCACATCCTGCGCGGCCTCGAAGTCGGGCGCAGAAGTAAAACTCAAATCCCCTGTCGAGGTGACTGTAAAACGCTCGGCATCCTCGCCTTCGAGGCTATAAGTCAATGATTGCCCGTCCGCATCTGATGCCGTCGCTGCGAGTGGGACGTCTGTTGAGTTTTCTGGAATCTGCACCGCCTCACTGGACGCCGACCATGTGGGCGCCGAGTTGGTGCTACCGTACCCGCTATCACTCGAGTTGTAGCTGCTCCCATCGGAGCCACCGCCGCCACCACCACACGCCACTAATATGGCGAACGCTGCTAACACTGGGTATTGGCGATATTTACCTTGTAATGTTGACGTCTGCACAATCAGCCTCCGTTACCCGCGACAGTATGTGCGGTTCGTGTAATGGATACGGCAACCTAGTGTTGCGGACCGTTGCTTTGCAGCTTTGTTTGATTTCTGTCAAGGCAAAAGGTAGACAGGTGTCCAATATCGAAGAGTGCTAAACCGAGGTTTGAGATGAGGATCTGCAATGAGGATCTTGGCAAATCGACGAGACAACACAGCAAGTCGGTCAACTGCATCCAACGCGCGCCGGTTGAAGTCTTAAATAGGTCGGTATCCGCCCTTGCGCAATATTCACGGAGCCTTGCTAAGGCGAAATAACCCCAGCCTCAAGGTTCGTTTTCAGAACAAACATGCCTGGCGTGAGACTGAAGCGCGCTTGATAGTGGCTCAATTGATGGGCCAGCGTGTCTATCGAGTCTTTGTGGGCAAGCGAGATAGTACAGCCACCAAATCCAGCGCCGGTCATGCGCGCTCCGAGAACGCCCTCAGTGCCCAGCGCCAGCTCAACCAAGTAATCGAGCTCATCACAGCTGACCTCAAAGTTATCTCGTAACGACACGTGGGAGGCGGTCATCAGCTCGCCAAAACGATGGAAATCAGACGCCAACAGGGCCGCAGATGCGTCCAAAGTCCTCTGGTTTTCGGTAATCACATGCTGACAACGTTGCTGAATCGTGGAGGATAATTTAGTGGCATGTGCCTCAAACAAATCCGGCGTCACGTCTCGCAGGGCGGTCACTGAAGCCTCATATTGCTTCAACAGAGCGACACCCGCCTCGCACTCTTGCCGCCGTTGGTTGTATGCGGATGACGCTAACGCCCGCTTCACCTCACTCGACATAATCACAATGCGGTAATCACCCAGTTGCAGCGGAATATCAACATGCGTGAGAGAGCGACAATCCAGCAGCAAGGCATGGCCTGACCGACCGAGTCCACTGGCGAACTGATCCATTATCCCGCATAAGACATTCGCATATTGATGTTCAACGCGCTGACATAAGGTCGCAATATCAATCCGACTCATTTCAAAACCAAACGCGCCCTGAAGCGCTAAGGCAGTCGCCATCTCAAGTGCAGCAGACGAGCTAAGCCCGGCGCCAAGGTGCAGATCGCCGTCGATAACGACGTCAAACCCACCGGTAACCAGATTCAATTTCCTCAGCTCTTCAATGATGCCGAGGACGTAGCAGGACCAGTGGCCCGGCACCACCTTCGGCATCTGATCCAGCGCATACTCGATGCGCTCTTCATACCGAACTGACACGATGCTCACCCGCTGATCCGTTCTTGGACACATCGCCACGTACGCGCCGCGATCGACAGTCATGGGGAAAACAAAGCCGTCGTTAAAATCGGTGTACTCACCTATGAGGTTGACCCGGCCAGGCGCCATAGTGACCTCAACGCCACGAGCATCGCCAAAGGTGTCAGTAAAACGTGTGCGGACGCTCTCGAACATAGCTGACTTGTGACCGCCTTAAACCAGAGAAAGCGCGCGATTGCGCACAGTGGAGTGATGATCGCCTCTTTGAGCGCATAGGTAAATTACCAATGCGTCAAACGCCCACACCGACCTATTGCCGCGCCCTGTGTCTCTGAGTCGTCCTCCGCATCATCTCACGATAGCCCGTGACACCTTTAACCAAAGGCACAGAACCTACCGGCGCAACTAGACCGCTTGGAAATGCGTTGCCGACACCGCGCGCAACTGCGCCGCCGCCATTTCGGGGGTCAGATCCCGTTGCGGATCGGCCAACATTTCATAGCCCACCATGAACTTTTTGATGGCAGCAGAGCGCAATAACGGCGGATAAAAATGCATATGCCAATCCCACTCAGGGTAAGAGGCACCGTCAGTAGGTGCTTGGTGCATGCCCGCCGAATAAGGGAAGCTGCACTCGAAAAGATTGTCATAACGAGTCGTCAGTTGTTTGATGATATCCGCCAGATCAACCTGCTCTGTATCATCCATATCATTCAGACTCCGCAGCTGACGCTTACTCAAGATAAGAGCCTCGAAAGGCCAAGTCGCCCAAAACGGTACCACCGCGACAAAAGCGTTGTTCTGACAAATGATGCGATCCGCCCGCTCTAACTCGACTTCACGATAATCACTCAGCAAGGTCCGACCGGTGCGCTGGTAATGCGCGAGCATGCGTTCCGACTCTCTTGCAGGCTCCTCCGGTAAGGCCCGCTGTGCCCAAATCTGACCGTGTGGATGCGGATTACTGCAACCCATGATCTCGCCCTTGTTTTCAAAAATCTGAACATGGTTGATGCCTTCCATGGCGCCCAGTTCGACATATTGCTCCGTCCACAAGGCGACTAGTTGCTGAATATCCTCAACGGCCATTTGCGCGAGGGTCAGATCATGGCGTGGTGAGAAGCAAACGACCCTGCAGATGCCCGACTCGCTGCGAGACAGCAGTAATTCGTGATCGTCCACCTGACCCTCAGGCACCTCGGACAGCAGTGCGCTGAAGTCGTTTTGAAATACGTAAGGGCCCTTATAGTCCGGGTTCGTCGTCCCGCCCGCTCGCGTATTGCCAGGACAGAGGTAGCAATTTGCGTCATAGGCGTAGGAAACATCAGAGGACGCTGACTCCTCTTGACCTTGCCAGGGACGCTGTGTGCGATGCGGGGATACCAATACCCAGCGACCGGTCAACGCATTAAACCGCCGATGGGCGTGCTCACTCGCATCAAACATGATCAAAGCACACCCATCTCACTACCAAATTAGGCCACAGCCTCAATGCGCGCTGGGACAAACTTATGGTGCGGCGTTCCGGCAAACTTGTCGCAATCACCCAGCGATGTCAGCTCATTAGGTGCCACGCCCGATCGCGTGCCGTCATCGTTATCAAGACCAAAACCATTAGGAATGGAGGCGTGACCAGGCATCATGCGGTCCGTCACCTCAACACGGGCTAAGGCTGAACCAACCAGGGTTGTAATCCGGGCTTGGTCACCGGTTTCAATGCCGATGGTGGCCGCATCTTCAGGGCTGATGCGCAGAGAACCGTCAGGATCTTTACGACGCCAGCCAAAATCTCGGTAGATCGTATTTGCCGTATAGTCCCGCCGCTCTCCTGCGCTCAATGCAATCGGAAAATCAGTGTTAGAACGGTTGACAGGCCCCGCCTCCAGTACCGAAAGCTCAGCGAGTAACGAGGGTAATACCAGCTGTATTTGACCCTCATTGCCTAATCGGTCCCACGCTGTTTGCATATCATCACGCGAGAAAACGACGCCAGAATGGCCCGCAATAATAGCGTCAAACAGAGTCTCGGCTTGGGTGATTGGATCACCCTCGTAGCCAGCACGGGCCAGACTCTCGCTATCGCGCATGGCAAAGCCCATGGTTAAAGGCCACATAACAGCACCTTCTTTGGCCTCCTCGGGGAGTACCTCACCTAACGTCCTGTAGAGGATGACTGGGGCCAACTTGGCCACCATGCCATCTTCTGCCAAAGCCTGCATAAACCGGTCGCGGAAAGCTGCTCGACCATCCTCTTTTAGCAAACCGCGAAGCTCATCAACCAACGCGGTTGGCATCGCCCCTGCCGCTTCGACAAGGCGGGCGTGAATCTCTGCCTCTGACAGTGACTCACCCAGTGGTTCAAACAGCGGCTTTCGCAAATGAAAATAATTGTCAGGGAATTCGAAGTTGAAGAACGTGGCTTCCCACTTCTCAAACTGCGTAGACGCTGGCAGTACGTAGTCGGCCTCGCGCGCGGTCTCGGTCATAGCAATATCAATTGCCACCACCAATTCCATCGACCGAAGTGCCTCGCGCATGCGATTACTGTCAGCGAGTGAGTGAACAGGATTGGCAGATTCGACCAACATGGCGCGATAGCGGTCCGGATGGTCGGTCAAAATTTCATCGGCAATGACATTACAAGGCACCATGCCGCTAATAATCGGCGCCTTGACGACAGGCGTCTTGCGTGAACTCCGACCACTGCCGGCGATATTTTGAAGGTAGGCCGGTACGTACTGGGCACCTTCTTTACCAAAATGTCCGCAGAGCACCCAAACAAGCTTTTCTAGGTAGCTGATCAGGGTTGAGTGATGGTTCATTTGAACACCCAAATCCTCGAACATGGCCATACCGTTGGCATTGACGATCGCATCTACAGCAGCCGTCACCTCAGCAACACTTAGACCGGCGTGTGTGCAGTAATCAGAGATGGAGATATTACTGAACGCGGCAATGATGTCCTCGACGCCAACTGTATTCTTCTCGACCCACGTAGCGGCATACCGTTCACTCTGAACGAGGATGGCGACCATAGCGGCGAGCATCCAGGCATCGGTACCGGGTTTAACACGCAGATGGATATCGGCCATCTTAGCGGTCTCTGTGACCACAGGATCTACCACAATCATGGTTTTACTGGGGTCTTTACTGAAGTCTTTTAAAAATGCACGCGCCCGGGGAATGCCGTGTGTATGCCACGGATTTTTCCCCAGAAAAAAGGCGACGTCGCAGTGATGAAAATCGCCTTTTACCATGGACCCAAACATTTGACCGTTTACCCAAAACTCGCC
>CAJYAI010000075.1 GCA_913064725.1 uncultured Alteromonadaceae bacterium
CATGGGGCCATTTTGTGCGCATCGGTCGGATATGGTTAATCCATATCCACACATACAGTGGCAGGTAGTAAATAACAAACAACATGTAGGCCTTTAATCTCCCTCCTAGTAAATCAAACCCCTCTTGATTTAGGCGCTTCACTTCGGGATCTGCGGCATAGGCGCTTAATTCACTGCGCGTTATGGTTGTCCCAAACAAAATCCACGGATTGAGCAGAATCTCGCCCTTCAGGGATGTATCGCAACCAAATATCACGTGAGTCAGATCATGATCATGGAAGGTCTTGCCCTTGAGCTGTGACACTCGTGCTACCTCGGGCGCATTGAGATACAACTCATTGAGCCCTTCTTGCAAGGTTAAAGGACAATCTTGCTGCATAAACTTCATACTGCCACCTCTTAATGATCTAGAGACGCTGACATCACTTTCCTGTATCGGTAAGGCCATCTGGGTGATTAAGACCCTAACCGAAGCGTAGCACCGACACGGCTATCGCGAACAATACGCATAATCCAGTCT
Source organism: uncultured Alteromonadaceae bacterium (assembly GCA_913064725.1). Classification (GTDB taxonomy): domain Bacteria; phylum Pseudomonadota; class Gammaproteobacteria; order Pseudomonadales; family Halieaceae; genus Luminiphilus. The sequence continues at coordinate 521 of CAJYAI010000075.1, forward strand.
CGGTCGCAATAATGACGGCATGTCATTCAGTTTATGTGACGCTCAGTTCATGTGGCATTTGGTTCACGTACCATTCAGTTCACGTGCCATTCAGTCCACGTGCCATTTAGCTCACGTACCATTTAGCTCACGTACCATTTAGCTCACGTACCATTTAGCTCACGTACCATTCAGTCCAATAGTTATTTTTACTCACCCAAATGCGGCGTGGCTTGCTACTCAGTCGCTTCGCTATTTCTTCCTCACAAGTACTCGTCAATTCGAGCACCCCGACTTATTGTCAGCTATGGGTTAATAGCAGCAGTGTCCTCTAGCAAAATTTGGTAAGTGAATGTTTAAAACCGCCACCAGATGGAGGCTCGGCATTCATTCAGAAACGACATGTTGTCTTGCCCACGCACCCCCTATACTGTATTCGCGATAACTAATTAAAAAGAATGACATGCGATACAGAAACCGTCTTGCCACACTAGTATTGGCTGCTCTGGCCGCCGGGCTTTCTGTTGTGTCGGTAAATGCTGGGGACGCCTACACGCAGCACTGCGCGCAATGCCATGGCGAGTCGGGCGCGGGTAACCTAGAGCTCGGCGCGCCAAACCTCACAGGCCTCTCAGAAAGCTATATAAGCCGACAGCTGTCTGGCTTTAAAGCAGGGTGGCGAGACAACCGTGATCTGCAGACGCGGACCATGACCTCAGCAATTGCCACACTCGACGATAACTCGCTGTCGGCAGCAGTCGCCGCAATAGCCCGTTTGCCCCATCAAAAAGCCAAAAAAACAGCTCAAACACAAAGTGGCGATCTGGCACGTGGTAAGGACCTTTACACAGCTTATTGCAGCGCGTGTCACGGCACCAACGGAACCGGTAACGATGCCTTAGGCGCTCCCAGCTTAGTGGGACTCGACAGTGATTATATGAATCGTCAGTACCGTCACTTCGTCGAGGGGCGGCGTGGCTTTCATCCTGATGATCGCTACGGCAAACAGATGGCACGCCTATCCTTAGCGGTTAAGGACCCTAATTTAATTCACGATATCAGTAGCTATGTGGTTCAACTCCCTTTCTAGAGCCCTAGGCTGCTGCCTAGTCATCGTCTGTCAGTCGTCAATGGCATCCTCCGCCGACGACAGTCCGGAAGTATTTGTGCTCAACGATCAGTGCCCGGCAGGGTTTGCCCGCAACGCGGAGAATCACTGCAAACTAGACAGCCTCTACAACAATTATCAATCACCTCACGGCAGTGGTGTCGGCGGACTGCGAGCTGGGCTTCCAGCACTACGCGATGGCTTTTCTCCACGGGTGATTGATCTGGGAAGGTATCTTTTTTTTGATCCCATCCTGTCAGCTGACCACACCGTTGCCTGCTCTAGTTGTCACGACCCTGACTATGGTTTTGCAGACGGCTTAGCGCGCGCGCGCGGCATTAACAATGTGCTGCTCGGGCGCTCAGCACCAAGCCTCTGGAATATTGGCTTTTTCGACACGTTGTTGTGGGATGGCAGTAAAGCCTCTCTCGAGGAACAGCTTGTTGGGCCGCTTTATGCTGATAACGAAATGGGCAATCGCCCAGATCAACTGCTAAGAGACCTCAATGGCAACACCATCTACCGTGATCTTTTTCGTCAGGCCTTTGGCACATCCAATATTGCGCTTGATCATGTCTACGAGGCAATTACAGCGTTTGAAGCCTCGCTCGTTTCGCTTAATAGCCGCTACGATTTTTACGCGCATGGTCTGCAAACCGCGCTATCCCCTAGCGAACTTGAGGGCCTAAATGTCTTCCGCTCATTCGTATCACGCTGCGGCGAGTGTCACACCCCGCCACTTTTTAGCAATCAAGAAATAGCCATCATTGGTGTCGGGGAACCAGAGGGTCGACCGTTTGATCCCGGTGCAGCTGCAACATCAGGTATACCAGGCCAGCGCGGTGGATTCAGAGTGCCCAGCCTACGCAATGTCGCTCGGACCGCACCCTACATGCACCAAGGCAATTTTGACTCGCTCAGAGAAACAGTCGCTTTTTATAACGGTGGCCGAGGACATGCTGTACCCGAGGACGAAGACCTCTTGATTCATTGGCATATCTGGGACCCAAAACTTCGCGAGGAAGAACTCGACAGATTGGTCGATTTCCTCCACGCTTTAACGGATGAGGGCTTTATGCCAGATATACCTGAGCACGTGCCCTCCGGCTTACCGCCAGGGCGGGCAATAAGCAGGAATAACCTTACATCGAGGTAATAATAATGAATAAGAAGACGGTATTTCACGGGTTTGGGGTGTTGTGCTTGCTGCTGATGAGCGCGGTCACACTGGGTGCGGTACACGAGGTCAAAGACGGTGAGTCGATTCAAGCGGCGGTCACCAAGGCCCAGACTGGGGACACCATTCGCGTCTTTCCCGGGACCTACCACGAAACAGTATTTATCGATAAAGATGACATCTCCCTGGTTGGGGTGATCGAAGACGGTGAGTGGCCTCACCTCGATGGCGAAAAAGTGTTGAATGACGCTATTTTGTACTCGGGCAATGGCTTCAGTGTCGAGTGGTTCAAAATTACCCAGTACAAGGGCAATGCCATCATGGGCCAATCGGGAAATAACTTCTCGATTCGGAACAACTGGGTCATCGATACAGGCCTCTACGGCATTTTTCCCGAGTTCGGTCATAACGGACTTATCGAAAATAATATTCTCAGTGAGATCGAAGACGCTGCGATTTACGTTGGCATGTCCGATTACATCGATGTTCGCAATAATCAGGTGTTCGATAATGTCGCGGGCATTGAGGTCGAGAACAGCCGTCATGTTCTGGTCGAGGGAAATGTGGCGCGAAACAACACCGGTGGCATTTTGGTGTTCATAACACCGGGACTACCGATCAAGTCTTCCTATGACGCGATTATTCGCCGCAACTTTGTCACCAACAACAACACGCCTAATTTCGCCATTCCCGGATCGTTGGTTGCCGGCATTCCCTCGGGAACGGGCATTCTCGTCATGTCAGGTGACAAAGTAGTCATTGAAGACAACATCATCACCGGCAATAACACCGGAGGCATTATCGTGACCAGTGGTGATTTCGTGACCGAGGTGGCTAGTGACAAAGAGTCTGACCCCCACTCTGATCAAGTCGAAATTCGCAACAACATCATGTTTGATAATGGCAATGATCCCGATGGTGAAATGAAACTGCTGATGCTCAGTAAGTTCAGCACGAAAGGGCCTGACATTCTCGCCTACCAAAGTGCCACCCAAAAAGAGCGCGGTAGCTGCATTTCGAGACGCGAAGCCTACCGATCCTATGGCCTGGACGAGTGGACAGACTGTGACGCACCAACCGTACGCGCCGTCGACGCCGTCGTCTCTGCGGACGATATTGGTACAACGCGGCAACTAATGACCAAAATGCTGGAGGCACCCGCCGACCCACGTGTCATTACCGCTGATGCTGATGGCGCCGAGGTCGTCTACAGCGGAATCTGCGCCGGATGCCACGCGTACAATGTTCGGCTCATTGGCCCGCCCGCTTTAGTCATACAAGCGCAGTATGGTGATGATGTGCAAGCTGTTGCTGATTATGTGGCTAATCCCGAGAGGCGGCGACCTGACTTCCCAAGCATGCCACCACAAGGACACATTTCTGAAGAAATGCGCCTCCTAGTCGCTGAATACATGCTGGGACTAGAGGGGTGAATATTATCGCGGTGCAAGAATCAGCACCGCACCGAAAGCTCTGTACCGATTGTGGCGTAAGTCGCACTGAAGATCCCAGTCGCTGTGGCTATGCTTGCCAATTTATTTCTCCAGACTATGCGACGTTGGAGCAACAAGTTCACGGCCGAACCCGCGGTTCGGCGGGTGATATTGAGCCTTTTTTTGGGGTCGTTAAGGAGATGCATCAGGCCGCTCTCAAACCCGCGCGTCAGGGCGCACAGTGGACTGGCATCACCACGCGATTAGGCGAGGCACTGCTTGAGCGAGGCGAGGTCACTGCCGTGCTGTGCGTCGGACCCGACCCCGAAGACAACTGGCGCCCTGTTCCGAGGTTAATTACATCGGCCGCCGATATGGCGTCTTGCCGCGGCATGCGGATGGGGTATGCACCGCTGCTCGAGCTACTAGAACCCGCGATCGCCGCAGGGCACACACGCTTAGCCGTTATCGGCATTCCGTGTCAGATTTATGCCTTAAGAGCCCTAGAGGCCGAATTAGGCCTAGAACATCTGGTCGTCATAGGCACACCTTGCTCCGATAACACGACAACTGAGCATTTTCACGAGTTCCTGTCGTTGCTTGACAGTAACCCTGAACAGATCAATTACTTAGAATTCATGCCCGATTTTCACGTGGAACTGCGATTTGTCGGTGGCGCCAAGAAGCGTATTCCTTTTTTACAGCTGCCTATCGCCGATCTCCGAGATGACTTCTTCCCGCTGACATGTCGAACCTGTGTCGACTACGTCAATACGCTGTCTGATATCACAGTGGGATACATGGGTGGTAGCGGTGAGCAATGGTTGCTAGTTCGTAATCAACGCGGACAGGACACCCTAGAACAAATTCGTCCAGAGCTCTCACTCAAGGCGCCGTCATCATCGGGTAAACGCGCATCCGCTGTGAAAGGCTTTATCGAAAATACTCGACGCGCAACCGGCGGGCTTCCCTTGCGCAAAATGCCACAATGGCTGCGCCCAATAGTGGGGAAAATCATGCCGCTGACAGGTCCCAAGGGGCTTGAGTTCGCGCGAACGCGTCTCGAAATGAAGGCTGCAGAATCTATTTTACATTTACGTCGCGCAGCGCCCAAACGGCTACGATCGATGATTCCCGACCATGTGTGGAAGCTTGCTGCACCTTACGGAATTACGCCTGATAAAGACGAGTGCTGATCCATCCGCCACACCCCCATGTAACAACATCTCCCACCCAGTAAGGAGTTCCTTGTGGAAGGACATACCGTAGCCTATTCCCAAAGTACGATTATTGAATTGATGGTGCCGAGCTACGCCAATTTTGGCGGCAAAGTCCATGGCGGCACGCTAATGTCACTGATGGATAAAGTGGCGTACGTCTGTGCCAGTAAGCATGCGGGTAATTACTGCGTAACCGTATCGGTCGATAACGTAGAGTTTCTCCAGCCTGTCGAGGTCGGTGAGGTCATTAAACTCATGGGATCGGTCAATTACGTAGGTCGAAAGTCACTGGTGGTTGGCATCAAGGTGGTCGCAGAGAACCTCCAAGTCGGTATTAGCAAGCATACCAACACCTGCTATTTTAATATGGTTGCGAAAAGTGACGATGGAAATACCGTAGAGGTGCCTCCGCTGATCCTGAAGACACACGACGATGTTCGTCGCTTCCTCAGCGCATTGCAGCGTAAACGACTTCGGATGCAGGATAATGAGTTCATGGATAAATATCGGCAAGACTTCGTCTATGATCTAGCCTCGGCAGATCTGTTACATGATCAACGCTGCCACGTTCTTCTCGACGCGAAAAAGTAAACCCGACCACGGAGCCGCCACATGCTAAACCAACCCCTAACACTGCCCTGCGGTGCGATTGTACCTAACCGCTTGTGTAAAGCCGCGATGACTGAGGGATTGGCCCACCCGGACGGATCTGCGAGTGACGAACTGGCTCGGCTTTATGGTGTCTGGAGCGACGGCGGCTCAGGTATTTTACTATCGGGCAACATTCAAGTTGATGGCGATCATCTCGAGCGCCCGGGCAATGTCATCGTTGACGGTGATTTGTCAGAGGCATCCTTTCAGGCGCTTGCTCATATGGCAAAGGAGGGCACACGCGCCGGAAATCACTTGTGGGCGCAAATTAGTCATGCCGGCAGGCAGACACAAAAACTCGTCAATCCGTCGCCCAAAGCACCGTCAGCGGTTCGGCTGCGTTTGCCGCAAAGTCAGTTTGGTGAACCGGTCGCACTCACCGACGACGAAATCGAGGTAATCATCAGTCGCTTTGTGCACTGCGCCGTGGTCTGTCAGAGCGCGGGCTTTACCGGCGTTCAATTTCACGCAGCACACGGCTACTTACTGTCACAATTTCTCAGTCCCCTCACTAATCATCGGGACGATCAGTGGGGTGGTTCGCTTGAAAATCGTGCGAGAGCACTCCTGACCATCGTCAGAAAAGCCAGGGAGGCCTTGGGACCCGACTTCCCTATTTCAGTAAAACTCAACAGCGCGGACTTTCAAAAAGGCGGATTTGATTTCGACGATTCACTGACCGTAGCGCAGTGGCTTGCGCAGGCCGGGATAGATCTATTGGAAATTTCCGGCGGCACCTATGAGCAACCACGACTACTCAATCTTGACGGTGTTGAACCCATTGAAGAACAAGCTATCGCGCGGAGCACCATGGCGCGTGAGGCCTATTTTGTCGACTTTGCCAAAGCCATGCGCGAGCAGCTGTCTATTCCCATAATGGTTACGGGCGGTCTTCGCCGACGCGAGGTTATGGAGCATGTTTTAGAAACAGGCGGCGCGGATATGATTGGTTTGGGACGCCCTCTTTGTATCGAGACGGACGGGCCAAACCAACTCCTCGCGGGAACCGACGAGCTCGGTCGTTACGAAAACAGCCTGTCACTGCTTCCCAAATGGCTGATGTGGTTGACCCGCTTTAACACCGTCAGAACCATTAACTCGTTTGCCACACAGTTTTGGTTCTACGAGCAAATCGCCAATATTGGGAGAACCGGAACCGTCGATAACAACCTGAGTGTATTTTCAGCCACCTTGGCACAGCAAAAAGCGGCAGGCGCCTGGGTAAAAGCTCGGAATCGCTAGCAGTCGTGGTACCGATCCCGGACGGCCATTGGCTGGACAGCTGAGCGGTGCGAGCGCCAAGGCGGTCGGCAGATATGCCTATCTTGACGGCAGTAACATGACTGAACTAGCCTTTCTTAGCCCCTTTACAGCTGAGTCAAAACTTAAAAGGAGATAGAGAATGAAAGTATTAAAGCGTATTGCACTAGCTTTAATAGCTTCGGTCTGGGCACCATTAGCTCTGGCAGACGGCCACGGTCAGAGCTTAGAACTTGAGCTTAGACAACCGCCTACCACTTTAGCAGTGACGTCAATTCACTTCGGAGAGGATAAAACCACCATATCGGCGCAAGGTGATACTGGCGCGTACGGAAAGGTGTATGCGAGTTACGACCTGACCTACGACGCTAGTCGCAACTCGGGAAGCGTAAAAGCAAGTGGCCGCGGTTTTGCCGAAGGCCAAGTCGCTGCGGGCTATGCAAATGGCATTTGGTATAGAGATGCCGAGAAGGTGGTGATGCAGATTGTGATCATGATGAATGATGGCTCTCAAAACTTTGAAACTATCGTTACTGACCCCATGACCAATTCAATGACCATTCATACCTACGCGTTAAAATAGATAGCGACACAGCACGGGCCCGATCGGGCCCTATTTTGTCAGTTACAAAAAGGTCAGTCGTACTTATCTGAGTGCATCTCAACTCAAACATCTCGCATCATAAGTTGATCTTGCGCATGGGATTTCTCTATTTCCCATTCGGCCTCGAGGCAATAGGACTTAATCTCCGAGCCTTTTATGTTAAACTTTGAGGCTGGCTATAACGATTAATGATCTCTGGGTTATTGATTTTATTGACTAAAATTTCAGGGCCCATAGCTCAGTTGGTTAGAGCAGTCGACTCATAATCGATTGGTCGTAGGTTCAAGTCCTACTGGGCCCACCACTTCACGTCGTTCGTGTTGATCCTCACCGGACTATTCCA
>CAJYAI010000076.1 GCA_913064725.1 uncultured Alteromonadaceae bacterium
CTAGAGCCGCTCAAAAAAAGGCGCCTGAGGCGCCTTCCCACCTAATCATTCAGAGTCATGATTTACAGCTAATCTAGAGCCCGTCACCCGACTCCGAATAAATCACCCAGATCTTTCGATACCCCTCGGTTTCCCAGACACCCGTCCATTCTTTTGGAATGGTGACAGCCTCGCCCGCGTTGACGGTCATTTGAATGCCATCATCGGAGGTCAAGGTCACACTGCCTTCAAGGAAAAACATGAACTCGTCCACGCCGTAGGGCTCGGTAATGTCAAACCGGGATTTCCCGGCGCTATACATGCCTGAGGCAAACTTGCCGTCGGAGGATTTGAGCGAAGTAAGATCGTGTATTTTGCCACTCGGCGTCTCAGTCACAATGGTATTGGAGTTTTTGAAGGCATAGCCTGCGAGCTCGGTACTCGACAGTTTGGCTGGGTACACCGTATCAGCCGTCGCCAGAGCGCTTAGGCTAATCAGACTCATCAACGCCACCAGCTTCACCCAGAAACCTCCCTTATTGTGTATGGCAACCCTAGCTCCTTGCATCTTCTTATCCTTCTATCCTTTTTTGCTTTCATCCATTGCTTGCGCTGTAGTGTTGTGACTGTGGCTGTCATTACGCTTGTCACGCGCCGGCCACTTTTATTTGTTCGTTAACGGCCCGATCCGCCGCATCAATGGCACCATCCACATAGGCATGCGCCTCGGAGTCCGAGTTAGCAATGCTGATGCGCCCTATTTGCGCACGCCCGGCAATATGCGGCCCGTTATAGCGGTTGTAGCTAGGGTTAATGCCAATCCCCTCGAATTCATAGGCATAGCCGTGCGGCCAGCGGTTGAGTGTGATGCCGGCCATATCGCGTTCAACATCAAACCCGTAAGGGCCGAGCATGCCATCAAAGTGTTTGATGATGTCGTCTTCAAAGTCCTGATAGGACATCTGAAGTAGTTGCACGCGCCCTGCCCGATACTGATCCATGGCGGGAAGGCCTTTGGCCGTCGGTGAGTACCAAGCCGTGACCACAATGGGCCTGTCCGTCTTTTGGGCGTATTCGTAATCGCCAATGCTTACCGGGTAGTCCAGGTGCAAATACTTGAACAGGACATTGCCGGGTGAATAGAACATGTGATGGCCGGCCTCTTTGAACGCCTGCCAGTTCCTTAGCGCAAACGTGCCCAGCACGAACGGGATCTTAGTTGACTGCCCAATTGCCTCGGTCTGCGCCTGACTGGCCTCGGGACACAGGTGCGGAATGATCTGGTTGTAGCAGGCCATGACCGCGTGTTTTGCCCGCACGCGGTAGCTTTTACCGCCATTGACGTAGGCGACATCAACGAATTGCCCGTTGGCTGTATGCTGTGCCCTGACCACCGTGCTGCTGAGACGAATCTTGATGCGATTACCTGACCGATCGAGTCGACTGTAGTCCGCCTTAGCAGTCACCAGGTCTTCCATCGTGCTACCGGGAATTGCATCGGGAATGAGGTGTCGTACCAGGGCGCGCGCAATGCTCGCGTTGCCGTCCGGAAACTTAAAGATATAAGGCTCTTCTTTTCCCTCGGGGGGTCTAACCCCCACTTCATCGGTCCCCGGGAACCAGTAAATCATGGCTTCCCAGGCCGAGATAGCCTCCCAGCCCGCACCCATCATGGGAAGCCACGAATCCTGAAGAATGCATCGCACAGACTCGGGTTGTTTGGCGTAATCCTGAAGGAAATCAAGGTAACTGGTCTCGCGTAAAATGGCCTCGCGCTCTTCATCAGAAAAGCCCTTGAGGTAATCCTTGCCGCCCTTTAGCAGGCTGGCGAAAGCCTTCTGGTCCTCTTTGGGGATGGGCATATCCCCTGTGATGTTGTCCAGACGAAAACCCCAGCGATCCCACCAGTCCTGAATGGGGTTATCGGTGATGGCGCGTTTTCCAAAGGTCGTCTCATCAAAATAGATGCCGCGGGTCATGCCGCGCTTCTCGAAAAAAGACTGGTCGTGATAGTCGTAAAACCGCTCTACAAAAATACCGAGGTCCCTCAAGAGCTGGCTTGCCACGGGTGAATAAGCCGAGGGCGTATCGATCGCCTGGCTCCCCCCGTAGCCAATGAGTGTCTCGCCATCGACAGAGAGCTCGTTACGACGCGCATGCCCGCCAAAATCATCGTGGTTATCCAAGATGAGAATCTTGCTATCGCTGCCGTGACGATCTCGGAAAAATTTCGCGGCAGACAACCCCGAGAGACCGCCTCCGACCACCACAAGATCATAGGTCGTTTCGGTTTGCTCCTTGGGCAAAGTAAACGCCCTGCCCTCACGGGCCAGTGCATGGGCTACCTCGTAGGTGCCCTCAACACTACCGCGCATGCCGGTGAGCGCGGGTGGGTAGTAATCGGGACCCAGCGAGTGAGACGGAATTAAACCTTGCGCCAAAGCCTCGAGCGGCGAGAGATGGAGTCCCGCCGCAGCCAAGGTCAGACCATTAATAAAATCACGGCGGGAAAGGTGTGGTTTCACTGTGCGCTTCATAGGCTGAGTAACTGCTCCTGATCAACTCTTGTAAATTGCCATTGCCGGGTGGGTCGCGCTTGGCTGGTTTTATTGGTCCACCTTAGGTCAGGGTGTCGAAAAGTCAACGCGTTGGTAGTCGTCAGCGCGTTGTCGTTTACTCAGAGGAGCGACCGAATGGCGCATCGCTGGATGTATGGCATAAAATGGGTTCGCGCCGACGCACAAACAACGACACGAAGCGACTCGATGGCGCGCTCCCCATATGAGCGAGTAGCGATACCCGGCACGTCAAAATAATAAAAGCAGAGGAATGTAGATTGATGTCGACAATCAAAAAGACGTTACTTCTCGCACCACCCGTGATCATCATCTGCGGATGGCTCGCTTACGACTTCGTGATAACCAATATCGCGTTTATTCCCTCAAGTGATGAGGAGCGCACAGCAATTCGTAGCGAGGTAGCGGCTCAAGACGAAAACGCCTTCTACAAACCGCCACAGACTTCCCGTTCAGTTCAGCCTTTTAACCCCGTTAACAATGTCTACTTTGGGGACCTACACATTCACTCGAGTCTGTCTGCCGACGCTTACCTCTTTGGTAACCGGCGCGATCTTGATGCGACCTACCGGTTTGCCAAGGGCGAATCGGCCGAGTTGGCGACCGGCGAGGTCATTGGGCTCACACGACCACTAGACTTCGCCGCAGTGACTGATCACGCCGAGGGCTTTGGTCTCGTAACGACCTGTATCGAGTCGTCCAACTCAGATATTGGGGAGGCTTGCGAACTCATCGAGCGTCCCAATATCTTCTCGTTCTTAACACTGCGCGCCAGTGTCGAGACCCGGCCGCTGGTTAAGGACCTACGGTATTTTGCAAATGACCGCGCTCAAGAGCGACAAGCGCACTTCGATACCTGGTCCGCCATTGTTGCGGCGGCCGAAAGACACAACGAACCTGGTGTATTTACCGCCTTCGCCGGCTATGAGTACTCCCCAGCGATGGTCGATCGAGGCAAACACCACCGCAACGTCATCTTTAAAACAGGCGTCACACCCGACTACGCGGTCTCAGCCTACGAAGCGGCATCGGAGATCGATCTGTGGAAACAACTTAGCTCAACATGTGTTGATGACTGCCAATTTCTGACCATTCCCCACAACCCCAACAAAAGCTGGGGGCTAGCCTTCGCCAGCGAAACCATCGATGGCATTCCCTACACCCGAGACGACTGGCGCCTGAGGGAAAAATTCGAGCCGTTGGTCGAGATGTTCCAAATCAAGGGCAACTCTGAGTGCGTGCTTGGCTTTGGTGCCACCGACGAAGAGTGTGGGTTCGAACAATTCTTTCCTGTCTGTGAGGAAGGACAAGTCACGCTCTGCATTCACTCTACCTCGATGGTCCGCGATGGTCTTAAGAAGGGCCTAGTACTAGAAGAGGCTCTCGGCTTTAACCCGATGAAATTTGGTCTTATGGCATCTACCGATACGCATAACTCAAATCCCGGAGACACAGAGGAATGGGACTTCCGTGGGAGCAATGCCTATCTGGGATCGCCGGCGCGCAATCGGTTAAACAATAGGCTTCGCAACCCGACAGTGACTAATCCGGGCGGGCTTGCCGCCGTGTGGGCACCTGAAAACACACGTGAAGCACTCTTTGACGCCATGAGTAGGCGCGAGGTCTATGCCACAAGTGGCACCCGGATAACACTTCGGTTTTTCGCCGGCAGCACATTGCCGGGCAACCTGACTGAGACGGGCGATCTGGCCGAGGCTTACGAAAACGGCGTGCCTATGGGAGGCACACTTGCAAATACAGCGGTCGCACCGCGCTTGTTTGTCTGGGCCGCCCAGGACCCGGACCATGCACCACTCGCCAAGATTCAGATCATTAAAGGCTGGCTCGAGGACGGCGAGGCACGCGAGCGGGTTTACGATGTCGCCTGTGGGGGGATGGCTTCCGAAGACAGCTGCTTGGCAACTCGCGCGCCGGTCGATCTCAGCGATTGCTCGTGGGCGAGTGATGCTGGCAGCCCTGAGCTGAGGGCCGACTGGGTAGACCCCGACTATAACGCCAGTCATAACGCATTTTATTACGCGCGGGTGGTGCAAATACCCACGTGTCGTTGGACTACCTACGACAGCCTACGCCTTGGTCGTGCGCCACCAACAGATGTACCACCCACTATTACCGAAATGGCCTGGAGTTCACCCATTTGGGTGACGAAGCAATGACGATTAGGCTAAGGATCAGGCGGCTCATCCCCGACTGAAGCATCCCCGACTGAAGCATCTTCGACTGAATAGTCTTCGAAAGAACGGTCTTTTTCCCGCGGTGTTTGTAACACGATCTTTTGCGGTTTTTTCTTGGGTTTGCCAACGGGCTCGTCGAGGTCCCAGCGCACGCATTCGTCAATGGGCACGTCGCCTTGCGGATTGTTTATGGTGTGAGTAATAGTATGGTCACCCGATCGAACGGCTGCTTGGGGGGTGACCTCTTGGCTCAGGCAGGTCGGGAAAATGGGGGCCCTGTCGAGGCCCAGCTCTTTTTTAAGCGCCGCTAATTCCCGCTGCTCTGGTGAAGCGCAAGCGGATACGACCAACAGACTTACCAGTAGCACGACGCAGACACGCATATCGTCACCTCCAACCTGTGTTCTTATAGCTTAGTGGAGTAAGCCCAGTTTTTCGAGTTACGAGTAGTCCCAACTAGGAAAATAATAGGAGTGGTAAGGGTACTATTCACTGGATCAGCACATTAAGCGGCGAGCTTAGCCACTCGCAAAGGTTTTGATAACTGGTAAAGGGCTTAGCGATGGGCTTAGCGATGGGCTCCACGACCGCGTCAATAACAGATGATATTAACGTCGAGAATGCCACTTACGTGTTCAGATACCGTACTTCCCATCACCTGTTAGGCCTGCGGTGGATCATAATTTTGATGGTACTCTGTCGTGAGAAGCATCAGATAATACATCAGCCCAAATCACTGAAGAGAAACCCATGAATAGATTGTTTGCTATCGTTTTTACACTCGTTGCTACTAGTGTCAGTGCTCTTGCTGATCAGGCAGTCCCCGAGCCAGCTACCAGTGATCGCTCGAAGCAAGCGATATTGCAGGATCTTGCAAAACGCCTCGCTGAAACCGGTGGCCGCAGTATTTTGATGTCCGAAGCGGATCGGCGCGTCGCATTGGCGAATACCCACCTAATTGCACCCGTTCGGACTCTGGCACCCTCGCCCAATGCCTATGCCCTGACTCAGGACCTCCGGCCTGAAATAGCAAATATTGAATACGACTTCGAAGGAGAAACCTTCACCGTTGGGAGCTTCCTCGAACGCCATGAGTTGATGGGATTTTTGATCGTCGAGGGCGATACCATTCAGCTTGAACACTATGCCTCAGATCACGGTCCTGAGGTTCGTTGGAACACCTTTTCAGTTGCGAAATCAGTGACGTCGATGTTGATTGGCGCCGCAATAAAGGATGGTTACATCGACAACGTCAACGAGACGATTGAGACCTATCTTCCCCGTATGCGGGGTAGTGAATATGGCGCCATCACCATCCGTCAGGCACTCCAAATGAGCTCAGGTATTCGTTGGAGCGAGGGCTATGACGATCCGGACTCGGACGTCGTCAAAGCGGCACTTAAAGAGGGCATCGCGCTGACTGATTATCTCGCAACCCTCCCTCAGCTCCATGAGGCTGGCACCAAGTTCAACTACAACACCGCTGAGACCAATCTGCTAGGCGAAGTACTGCGCTCCGCCATCGGCAATAACGCGAGCGAGTATCTCGACGGCAAAATCTGGCAGGCATTCGGAATGGAGCACGAGGGTAATTGGGCTCTCGGTGCGCCCTTCGGTGGCGAAACCGGTGGTTGCTGCATGAACATGACGCTTCGAGACTATGCGCGGGTGGGTCTATTTGCCAAGCACGATGGCGTGCTGCCCTCGGGAACGCGCGTGCTACCCGAAGGCTGGATGGCGGAGTCAACGACCCCCTCACAAGCCTATGCAGGCTATGGCTACCAGTGGTGGTTATACGATGACGGCGCCTATGCTGCCAGTGGTCTGTTCGGGCAAGCCATTTTCATCAAACCCAAGGCAAATTTGGTCATCGCCGTGCACAGCAACGGGCCTCCTAGCAGTTCTACGAGCATCTATGGAAGACACCTTTACAACGTCCTCCAAGCGCTTGGACGGCACTACACACCGCGGGGCGAATAGATCATTTGTGGCATCGCAATGCAGATGCGAAAGCAGATCCGTTACACACTTGAACTTCATGGGTAGGACGGCACGCAAGGCGTCACATAATGCGAGCACGGATCTCCGTGCTGGAGATATGTCCACCAATTTGATGAACGCTGGGCCGAGCGGCCCAGTCCGCTTAAGCAAAGTCGTTCAACGAGATGGTTTTTGCTATGCACTTTTGACTGGGCACTTTTGACTCGACGCTCTTAACTAAACCCTCTCACTTGGCGCTTTTTAACTAGCCCCTTTTAACTAAACCCTTTTTACCAGACCATTTTAACTAGATCTTTTCAACTAGACCCTATCAACTAGACTCGTTCAGTAAGACAGTTTTTATCGAACTCTGGTAAATAGTCGCCGCTATCGTATCGTTGGGGAGAATTGACCGCACCGAGGTTTCTCGTGACGTTTTATTCCTTCCAAATCAACCCTGTTAAGCTGCCAGACAGCGCATAATCGTTGGAGCATTCATGAAACACCTGTTTACAGCACTCCTACTCAACACCATGACCATATCAGCTCAGGCGGCGACCCAAGCCGAGATTGATTCTCTGCTTGAGCGACTCGCCAATGGCGGTTTAGACGCGAATATATTGCTTTACTCCGACGCCGATCGCCGGGTCGCATTCGCCCATACCGACGCATGGATGCCAACGCGCCCGCTTGTTCCATCCCAGACACCCTACGCGCTAACCACTGAGCGTGACGACTCCCTTCTTGAACTCACTTATCAGGTGGCTGGAAAGACATTCTCGATTAGTCAGTTTTTGCAGCGCGAGCCACTGATGGGCATGGCGGTGGTCGAGGGCGATACGATTCGCCTCGAGCACTATGCCAAAGATCACGGCCCTGAGTCGGTGTGGGTCTCATTTTCCGTCACAAAATCCTTTACCTCGACGCTGATCGGCGCGGCATTAAAGGACGGATTTATAAACAGCATCGACGACAGTCTAGATACCTATTTGCCGCGACTACAGGGTAGCGATTACGGCGCAGTCTCCATCAAAAACATTCTGCAAATGTCGTCAGGAATAGCGTGGAATGAGGATTATCGAGACCCAAAATCGGATGTTTCTGTAGCAGGAACCTTTCAAGGCACAGATCTGACCGACTA
>CAJYAI010000077.1 GCA_913064725.1 uncultured Alteromonadaceae bacterium
ATGAAACTATTTACTCCTTTCACCAGCGCACAAAAGGGAAACTGCGACTTATGCAGGGTTAGAAAGAATAATCAGAAGAGGGGCAAATAGCCCCTCTTTTTTATTGCTGTTGTTGCTGCTGTATTTGCTCGTAAAGCGAAGAAGGCTTTTTGATTGTTGTCCGATATTGGCTAACTATGTCAGTAACTTCTTCACCATGAATCCAGCGGATTTCTCCAGAATCTACGTTGGCAATTTGAAAGAGTGAGGGTGCATCAGGATCACGAGAGCCGCCAACAAAAGTAAGAACTTTTCCAATCTGGTCCTTTTCATAAAGAACAGCGTCACCGCATTTTACTTTTAAAAATAGAGGAGTATCCATATTTCATTCATATCAAAAATCAAGAAATAGGAGAAGTATTATTTTTGACCGAATTAAAAATTTAAGCAGCGTTTCATGGCAGTATTTTTTATTTAAAATTTGCCCACTGCTGCCCTTTTGTTTCCAAAGCCAACCTGTCGAAGAGTAATTATTTTTGTAATGACTTAACCTATATTTTCGAAACCTTTTATAGTCTTTTATAACCTTGGGCTGTGTTCATGACGGTTGTGGACACATTAATGTCTTCATCACAATTGTGTTCATGCGAAGAGGTACAGGCGGGCAAAAGGTGGCGTCCCGAATTGAACCTTAAGCGGGTCCGGTGAGAGGTATCTCTTGAGTGCGGGAGACACGCGAAAAACAATAAAGAGGTGTGATGTGAAGCGAAAACAAACCTTGTTTGCCGCTTGCGTAACGGTGCTAGCAGTGATCGGTGTGTTGGCATATCAATACCAGACCGCTTTTTTACTGGCAGTGGTGGCCTATACATCGGCAACAGAGTATGAGGTGGGGCCACCACGTGAGTTACCGTGGAGTGCGGGACCCGAGGTGGCCACGACCGATTCGTCCGAGCGTCCACCCAACATCATCCTGATTGTGGCGGACGATTTGGGCTATAACGATATATCGACCTTTGGCGGCGGCTTGGCCGATGGCCGCGTGAAAACACCACATATTGATCAGCTCGCTGCCGATGGCGTTGTCTTTACTCAGTCCTACTCAGGCGCAGGTACTTGCGCGCCGTCACGAGCGATGCTCATGACCGGACGCTATCCCACGCGAACCGGCTTCGAATTCACACCGACACCGTCTGGGATGGCCCCAATGATAACGCGCATTGCGGCTGAGATGCGCCGCGCATTGCCGCCCTCGTTCTACAATGCAGAACTCGACGCTACGAAACCGCCTTATGAAGAGCAGGGGTTAGCGCCAGAGGAGATCACCATTGCCGAGGTGCTCAGAGATAAGGGCTATAAAACCTTTCACATTGGCAAGTGGCACCTGGGTCGAAAAAATGGCATGGCACCCCATGAGCAAGGGTTTGATCAAAGCTTACTGATGGCAAGCGCTTTGTACTTGCCCGAAGATGACCCCAACGTGGTGAATGCCAAACTAGACTTTGACCCGATTGACCAGTTTTTGTGGGCAAGACTCAATTTTGCCAATAGCTTCAATTCGGGAGATGAGGATCGGTTCGAGCCGGGCGGATATCTGACCGATTACTGGACTGATGAGTCAATCAACATTATCAATGCAAATAAGCATCGTCCCTTTTTTCTCTTGCTGGGTCACTGGGGTGTGCATACCCCGTTACAGGCAACGCGTGAGGACTATGAAGCCGTGGGTGATATTCAGCCTCATCGGAAACGTGTTTACGCGGCAATGATTCGCGCGCTCGATCGCAGTGTTGGTCGGATGAACGAAGCGCTCGAAGCTGCGGGGCTCGCTGACAACACCTTAGTGGTTTTCACCAACGATAATGGGGGGCCGGGCTATATCGGATTGCCGGATATTAATAAGCCGTTTCGCGGTTGGAAAATCAGTCAGTTCGAGGGCGGTATCCGTGTGCCGCTCATGATGAAATGGCCGGCACGAATCCCTGCGGGCTCGATTTCGAAGGTGCCGGTAACACATATCGATATGATGCCCACCTTAACCGCTGCTGCGGGGGCGGAACTGCCACCGGAGGTAGTCATCGATGGCAAGAACTTGCTGCCGCTGGCAACGACGCAAGTTGATGACAAGGGTTACGATGAGTGGTCCCGCGACACACTCTTTTGGCAGAGCGGACATTACCGTGTGGTTCGTCACAAAGACTGGAAGCTTCAGGTAGCAGACAGACCGAAGAAGCAATGGTTGTTCAATTTGGCTGCTGATCCGACAGAGCAAAACAACCTAGCAATGCAGGAGCCAACCAAGCTAGCTGAGTTACTCGCCTTACTCGAGGCGCATGCCGCTGCTGCGGTGCCGCATCGATATCCGCCCGTCACTGAATTTCCTATCGCAATCGATAAAACATTGGCTGAGCCCTTCGAGGACGGAGATGAATACATCTATTGGCCAAATTGACATGAGTCGCATAAACCGCAACCCGCTGACAGGAATGCAGCTACCTAGCGACGGGCACAAGCAGCTCGCCCCTCGAGCAGGCGTGTTCTGTCACCACCCACAGCAGAAGAGGTACGAGCAAGATGAAGGTTGAAAATAGTGTGATACCGACGCAAGAGCAAATGGACGGCTTTCTCGCGCCCGGACCAGATGGCCCGATCAGCATGGTTAATTTGCTTAAGTTCAGAGAAAAAGCCAGTTATGAGGATGGTCGTGAAACCACGCTCACCGGGCTGGAGGCCTATGCAATTTACAGCGCTGGTGTTGTCAAAACGTTGGCACAAGTGGGAGGGCAGCTGGTATTTCACGGTAAAGTCACTCGGCTCATGCTGGGAGAGGTAGAAGAGTTGTGGGATACGGTTGCCATCGCTCAATATCCGTCTCGCGCTGCCATGCTCGAGATGATGATGCTGCCCGAATATCAAGACATTGCAGTGCATCGGTCCGCGGGGCTCGCAGGTCAACTGAACATTGAGACGGCCCGTTCAGAGCCCTCCGAGCCAGATGGGTCAGAAGGCGCGGATGAATAACGTTACTCCGGTGGGCTTCGGTGCGATCACGCTGCTTGTCTTGTCAAGACCTTCGGATCCTCGCTAGCGGTTCTTTGTACACCGAATATTGTTGACCCACGTTCGAGCTGCGAGACAGGAGTATCGAAGCCGTGGTTTAGCCGCTGGTCTCTGACGAGTTGATGCGCAGTCATAGTGCTTGCAGTCGTTTGTCTGCAGTATGAAAGGCGAGTGCTTATGACGTGTGTCGTGAGTCCGGCGTGGTCGCTACTCGCGAGGAGTCATCGAGTAGTCGGATGGTGCGGAAAGATAAAGACAAGATCTCGGATTAACAGCACTGCCAGTCCACTTGCTCGAGTGAAAGGTGGGAGAAGTCGTCAATCCTGACTTGAGACAGTGTGCGAGTCATTTGTGCCAGTGCTATCTCGATTGGAATCGCTGTGAGGAGCGCCGAGCATCTGCCATTGCTGTTACGGCAAGAAGTAAAAGTCCAATAAGTAGCCGCGGATCTCCTAGGTTGAAATCGGGCTCGACGGGGAAGGCGATGGTTTTCTCCAATGCCGCTGCTTTGAAGTGATGTTTACCGCTAAACGCCGGATCCGTTACGATCTCGAGGAAATCGCGTCGACTTCGGTAGCGTACTAAACCGCCCATATCCCATACGTCCACACCTTCGACACCGATAACATCCATGCTGCGGTATGCGGCCGGGCCCATCATGACGGGATGTGAGCCCCGTGAGAGCATTGCCGGGATCATATGTCCCATGTAACGGTCCATGAGTTGCTGTGCATTTTCTCCCGGCGCTGCACCGGCGACGTTCCCAGGCGTCTCGTTGTAATCGATGTTATTGATCATGATGAAATGCTTGCCGGTATCTTCTTCACCAAATTGTCTGATCAACGACATCGCCTCCGACGGACTGCCGTTTCGCTCCATTTTCGCGATGAAGTTATCGACCTCCGCGTCAGAGAGAGGGCCGCCTGTCGGGGTGTACCAAAAGAGGAAAAGAGCAAAGAAGAGGGCAGGTAGAAGCCAGATTTTCATACGAGTCGTCATGACGAAGTCCTAAGGCGATCTGATAGATCGTCCGTTTTTATTGTAAGTAGTACGACAAGATACCGTTTTGCTCAAGAAGTGTCCGAACAGATGGATCTTGAGCGGCATTAACGAGGTTCAATTCTTCTTTAACATGCAAGCGCGCTTGATTTAGCCGCTTCGCTGTTCGAGCCCGCGTCACGCCATAGCCAATGTCATATTCGTAAAATTTTTCACCAGCGAGACCTGCGGCAATATTCGCCGACGAGGACAGGAAATAGGTTCGAGCGAAGTAATTCAGTATCGAAGCGAGCGTGTCCGGCAGCTTGTCATCGTCGCTCCACCAGCCAGCATCGAGCTCATCGCCGACAAAAAAGGGTTCGGTGTACCGAGTCAGCATGGTTTCATGCTCGCCAAGCCAGCTTTTTGGCTCCGGATCGGTAATGAAATGCGCCTTACTCGCGCCTGCGAGCGCGAAGTCGGCCAAACAGGGGCGATCTCCCAGCAGAAATCGGTGATGTCTAAAGTGCTCGGAGAGAACATCCAGCATGTCCTTAAAATCAGCTTTCACGGCAGCTTCGCCATCGATTCCAACACCATTTGCCTCGCAGGCATTTTTTCCGAAACCTTCATTCAGAGCGAGGCCGAGGTGGGCAAATTGTTCGGTCTCTTCGTCTGTAAAGGGCATGTCAATTGACCGATCGAGCAGCAGGTTTGCCGCAAACCGTGGTCCGACCCATGTCACATTGGCTGGATAGCACCAGCGCGAATGCACACAGACTCGGCCTAACCAGTGATTAAAGGCATCCTCGAAGATGAAGCAAAGGGATCGTTGTAGTGGTGTCGATGGAATGACGGGTTGGCTACTAAAACGGGCATCGAGGAGTGGACCAATAGCAATAGTGTCTTGCAGTAGCCACTTATCCGGTGTGGCCAGCAATGGTATGAAGTGCGTGCCCGCTTTGGCTTCAAGTTCAGCTTTTCGTGCTTCTGTTTTAAATTGGTAACGCCAAGGGATCTGCTGAAAACGCAGTTGAGCTTCGAGTTTGCGGGTAAAGAAGCTTAACTCACTGCCGATTAGCTCATAGTCCCCTGGGTACATAACGGTATCCTCGTATTTGTCGTGAGGCTTACATATTGACATCAATTATGTCAATATATACATCGCTCATCACAAAAAATTCACAGAAGAAGTCACAGAAAAAAGAGGCCATCAATGACATCACAAACACCGCTTAGGTTGGCTGGGGGCACTGGCTCACCCTACACACAAAAAATGGTGGCGCTACTTCGATATCGTCGAATTCCCTACAGTGTGCACTGGGGGCAGCCCGATGCGGTGTGCGACGCCATGGGCGTGGAGAAGCCGCGCCCCATCTTCATGCCTACTTTCTTTTTTGAGGGTGATGCTGGTATCACGGCCGAATGTGACTCGACCCCCATTATTCGTAGACTCGAGGCGATGTACTCGGGTCGATCCGTGTTGCCAGAGGATCCAGCGCTCGCTTTTATTGACTACCTTATCGAAGATTTTGCCGACGAGTGGTGTACCAAGTACATGTTCCATTACCGCTGGCACTTTGGCGACGATGCTGACAATGCGGGTACGCTCCTGCCGCTTGGTATGAATGTGAGCATGCCCCACGAGATCTTCGAGCCATACAAACAACACATTACTGAGCGTCAGATCAGTCGGCTCTATGTGGTTGGGTCGAATGACACTACGGCCCCTGTGATTGATGCGAGCTACCGACGTTTTCTTGCGGCAATGGAGGCGCATCTGGGGAATCAGAAGTTCATGCTAGGCAGCCGCCCGGGCGCAGGCGACTTTGGTTTGCATGGTCAGCTCACACAGTTAGTTGGATTTGATCCCACATCCCGAGCAATTGCGCATGAAGTATCGCCACGTACCGTGGCTTGGGTGGATCAAGTTCACGACCAGAGTGGGCTTGAGCCCACACGACAAGATTGGACTGATCTTGAGGAGCAGCCCGAGAGCTTGAAGGAGCTCTTGTCTGAAATTGGCCGGGTCTATGCGCCGGCGCAGTTGGCTAACGCGCAAGCAGTGGAGAAGGGCGAGAAGACGTGGGAATGCGAGATTGACGGTGCTCGGTGGGTACAGCAGACCTTTCCTTATCAGGCGAAATGCTTACGCTGGACCAAGGAGCGCTACGAGGCCCTGCCTCCGTCGGAGAGGGCGATGGTGGATGACGTACTTAAGGGCACGGGAATCGAGCAGATGCTGGCTATTGCCTAGGCAGCAGTTCTGTTCACCAGGTCGATAATGACTTGAGAGATCTCCTTCGGGCGCGTTTCTTGAACAAAGTGTCCACCGCCGCGAATTGTGGTGTGGGGCTGTCCATACGCACCCGGAACTCGTTTGATAAACGTAGCATCGCCGCCTTTTGTTACCGGATCGTCATCTGTAAATGCGCAGACGAAGGGCTTTTCAAACTGCTCAAAGAACTCCCAGGCTAACCGTTGCTGCTCTAATGATGGCGAGGTGGGTAGTGATGGCACTTGGCTAGGCATGGCTCGCGGTCCCATGGTGTATTTTGGCTCGGGGAAGGGCGCATCGTAGGCCTTGGCTGTTGGTGACGGAATGGGAGAGCGCATTCCCAGCCGATAGAGAAGCGCTTTGGTTATCTTAGTTAGGTTTGACTGCGGTTCAGTCATAAGCGATAGCATTAACCCGATCGGAAGGTGTTCAGTTTCCCAGCAGAATTTCTGCCATACCGCGAATAGACGCGCGGGATTGGCCGCCTTTCCCTCCCATGACAGTCCCCGCATTTCGCGGGTCATACTGATTAAGTTGGGCGTCGGCGCCGTAGCTCGGTAGGTTTCCACTTCGTCCACTAATGCCTGAGGCACATCGGGGTTGTAGGGGAGTCCCGTATTGGAAATAGCGACGCGATCGAAGCGCTCGGAATGGGCCGCTACGAGACGAAGACCAATCAGCCCGCCCCAGTCTTGGCCAAAGAGTGTGAGTCCAGAAAAGTCATTCTGCTCGAGCCAGGCACCCATCCACTCAACCTGGCGTTCGTAGCTGTAATCGTCTCTGGCAGCGGGCTTGTCGCTTTTTCCATAACCCACGAGATCTGGACAGATAACACGAAGACCCGCAGCGGTGAGGTAGGGAATCATTTTGCGGTAGAGGTAGCTCCATACGGGCTGGCCGTGGATGCACACAACGACTGCGCCATCGCGAGGGCCCTCGTCAATATGATGGATACGCAGGTCTGACCCGTCGTGGGTCTTGATAGTCGTGTAGTGGGGCTCAAAGGGGTAGTCATCAATTCCCGAAAAGCATTCATCCGGCGTGCGCACTATTTCCATGTCAGAACCTCATTTATTTATGACATATATTATGCCAATATGTTTCCAATGAGCAAGAAAATAGCCGGTAATTTGTGAGGCCGATCCGCTGTCTGACAGACGACACGGGTTTAGACGCGCGAGCGATTAAATACATAGCAGCAAACGTAAGCGGAAAAAGGATGTACAGATATGGAATTTAGCCAGTTTGCACAGTCACGGAGAAGTGCAAGAGGATTTCTCGACAAGCCAGTGCCTCGGTCTGTGGTCGATGAGATTCTCGAGACGGCAAAGTGGGCACCGAGCTCCTACAACACACAGACCTGGCGCGTGCACGCGGTGACCGGTGATGTACTCGATAGAATTCGCAAGGGAAATACGGAAAA
>CAJYAI010000078.1 GCA_913064725.1 uncultured Alteromonadaceae bacterium
CAGCGTCACGACGAGCACGGGTAACGTGAATGGCGAGGCGACGGCGACGGGTACCGAGGTTTACACGGTCGATACCAGCACAACACCGTTACCACATGGCATCAGTCACGTGCTCTTCCGCGTAGAAGTAACCGAGGCAGAGGGCACTAAGAAGACAATTACGGTAAAGGTGGACAATTGGCCAGGTGACGAAAAAGACCCCGCAGCCCCTCAGGCTTTATTTCAGAGGATTGAGGATGAACTTGCTACCAGGGGTTATGACAACCCTCAAGTTCAAACGTATGTGATCAAAGCTGGATCCTATGATAACGGCAACGGCAACAATTCAGGAGCAAGTGGGGGCATATTCTTGAGCGACGGGTCTCTGGTTGCAGAGAATGATATTCAAGGCTCATGGTTTGCCGATTCTTGGGGCAGCAATTCTTTTAATAAGGCGGACGTGACGATTGATTTTAATTCGCTCCCTACAGCCCCCGTCGCCATTGATCTTGATGGTGACGGTATTGAATATTTGAGTCTCGAACAAGGCGTGGCGTTTGAAGATCAGGCGTCGGGCGAGACCACGAATACCGCATGGGTTGCACCTGATGATGGCTTACTCGTTATCGATGCAAATGACTCAGGCACCGTTGATACGACGTCTGAGTACGTCTTCACTGAGTGGAGCGATGACGCGCAAACTGACCTTGAAGCCATCGCCGAGGTGTTCGACACCAATCAAGATGGTGTCTTGGATGCGCAGGACGAGCGTTTTGATCAGTTTGCTATTTGGCAAGACAAAGATTCAGATGGCATAACTGATGAAGGTGAGCTGATGTCTTTGACGGATCTTGGCGTAGAAAGTATTGACCTTACGTACCGAGAGGACAGTGAGGGTCGCATAGACGGCGACGGTGATGTCGCCGTCCATGGTCAAGTCAACGTCCGTTTCGAAGACGGCACCACATCGACGGCTGAGGATGTCAGTTTTGCTATCGAGCCGGGCGATCTTATCTCCGAAGAGGATGATTTACAGGTGTTGCTCAGTGATGGTGAGATAGAGACGCCTGATTCACCCACGGGTGATAATACAATTGAGTCAGTGGTGCTGGAGGAAAACTACCGACTTAATTTTGATGATGGAGATAGCGCTGAGCACTTCGACTAGCAAAGCGCTCGCTGGGAGCTGACAACGAATGATTTATGTTAAACGAGATGCGACCGGTCAGGTTATTGCCGTCAGTCAGGAGCCCATGGATGGTTTCGTAGCGACTGATGATTCTGAGGCCACCGCGATAGGCGAGGTCTTGGCGTCGGCGACCGATACCACCTTCCAAAGCTCGGACTTAGAATTCATTCGCGTATTAGACGATGTTATCGATCTACTGGTATCGAAAAATGTCATTTTGTTTACCGAGTTACCCGAACCGGTACAGGCAAAATACACCCAGCGTAACCAGCTGCGTCAGCGTCAGCGAGACTCGCTTAATTTGCTAGAGGACGAGGAGATCATCTAGGTGAGTCTCAGCCTATAGCCCTCCCAGAGGCCCCTTTCGCGCCTAAATCAAAGGCTAAATCACGGTCTTCTCCCGTGCTAATGCCCTCTACAATGCAGTCTATTCCCAAGGACTTGGCGACGCCACTTAGGCTTGAAACAACGGCGCGGTTGCCCTCATTGGTTTGCAAATCTTGGGTATATAACGAGTCAATTTTTAAGTAAGACGGACCTAATCGCCCTAGCTCGGCGATAATTTCAGGCCGGTAGCCCATGTGTTCGACACCCACTTGACAGCCAAAAGGAGTGATAAGTGAAACCAGCGCACCAAATCGCTCTTTGGCGGTCAAAACTGCAGACTCTGACAGTTCAAAGCCCAGTCGAGCGATCTCTTCATCTCGCGCTGCAAGGTAATCCTTGAGCCAGGCAGTAAACGATTCATCTCGAACACTGTCAGCTGACAGATTGACATGTAAACGCTCCTTATGACTCGCTAAGGCCTTGACTGCACCCATGATGACTGCTTGATCGAACGCCCGACCCAAGCCCAGTCGAAACACCCATGGCATGAAACGTCCGGCGTTGAATTCCTCACCGTCGATAGTGATTCGCGCCATTCCCTCAAGGTGAATGTCCTTACCCTGCTTGTTTTTGACCGGATACCACGTAAACGACATTCGATTTTCAGAGAGAGCTGACGACAAATGCACCTGCCAAAAGGCTTGGGTAGACCTGGGGTCGGCGAACCCCTGAGACAGCTCAGCCGCAACAATGGGGTTGCCAACTTGCTGCTCCGATTGCGCTAGTGCGTTGTCTGCAGCCATCAGCAAGTCACCGACACCATCACCGTACTCAAACTCGATACAAGCCGCTGCAACCTTGTAGCTAGCGTCGATGCCGTGATTGCTTAGTGTAGCTTTAACCGCTCGCTGCATCGCATCAGCCAGATTTTTCGCATTGGCCTCGTTGGAAGCGATAGCGCAAAGATCGGCACCATTCATGCGTCCAATGCTGCAATTCAAACTGTAGTTCGTTTCCTGACGCAAGGTATTTAGTGCCGATCCGATGTCGAGTAACAAGGTGTCAATGAGCCGACGGCCATACTCTCTGTTCATATCCGCCAAACCAAGCAGTCGTATCAATGCTAATGAACCCTTTGCCTCTTCGTTTTCTCTGCCGAGCGTCGTGGCAAATTGGCTCATAAACGTATCCCGATTGAGTAAGCCCGTTGTCTCATCGAGATCCGATACTGCTTTTTTACCTTTGAGTAATTCTGCTTCGTCAGAGAGCATCGATTGAATGCGCTGCGATAATTCGTTCATCGAGCGCGCAACAGCGGCAAATTCTCGAGTGCTTGGAACATTAATCTGCGTAAAGCGGCGCTGACCAATAGCTGCCGCCTGCGACACAACATGAGTGAGTGGTAATAGCAGTTTCGACAAAGTGATGTGGCCAATCACACCGGCCAAAACGAAAGCCGCGAGCATGGCAAAGGCGCTCCGTACCGTGGCTCGCCAGAGTTCGTCGTAAGCACTACCGCCAAACGGTGTTAACGACAGCTCCCAATTATTCCAACCCAGCATTACCGGCGCGGTTGCGGGGGAGGTTTTGACCGTGAACAGTGCTTTGAACCAATCGGGTGCTTCGGTAGGTAATGGACTATTCTCCGACCTAAACACCACATCGCCCGCGGGATCACGAAGCTCAACAGACTGGAACTCACTTAAGTCTGTAAAAGGTGACAGCCGCAGCTGAACAATGACTGGGTCGAGCTCATCCACCCCCGAGACCTGTGCTTCTAGGGACAGCACCTGCGCTAGTGTGCGCGCGGTATTTTCTGTTTCGATGGCGAGTTGCTCCTGCAGCGTGTTACTGCCCGAAGCGCCAAACACACTCAGTGTTACAGCAAAGACGATTAAAAGAAGTCCGCCAATACTAATCCACAAGCGGCTAAGTAAGGACATAGGAGATCTCCTCTTTCACAGCATAATTCCCTCGGCTTGAGCTCTGGTGAGCATCTGTCGCCACTGCGACAAACGTGATGAAGGCGTCGCATTGGTGCTTTGGTTGCTACCTGCAACCCACAGTGCGTCGCTGGTAAAACTAAAAATGGGCCTCAGATCGCGACGCTGCGATGCGGGTAATATGTTGGGGTTGGCATTGTCGAGAATCAGAGGCGTCGCGGCCGGTGTTTCGTACCACGCTAAAACCATGTGCGCCTGAGATCCACCCCCCACCTCTTTTAACTTAACATAGGTGAGTCTTAATTGGTCGGAGGGCACGCCAAGCTGGCGAAGACTGACGTATTTTGCGATCGTAAAATCCTCGCAGTCTCCTCTGCCTCTGCCCATGGTTTCTGACGGCGTGGCCCAAAAGTCGTCTTTACCGTAAATGTCCGCATCAGACTGCCAAGCAATGCGCTGGTTAAAAAACCGATTTATGCCTGTCAGCTGTTCGGCGACTGACATTTGCTCGAGCGTTTTGAGCTCCTCTTGCCATGCTCTGCCTCGCTGCGACGCTTTGTCGCCATAGCGACCAGACAAGACAGACATGAACTTTTTAAAATCAGTGGAAGGCGGTGTCGCGAAGAGGCTGCTTGTCGATAGCGCAACCACACAAAACAACCAAACAGTCGATACGACGGGTGTCTGCAAACCGAAACCTGTTTCTCTTCTGCGACACGATGCCCACATGTTATTGGATTGTTAGCCTCAGCCATGATCGTTTTACCAAAACAACAATAGCCGCGGAGGCCCGTAAGGGCTACTATTTTGTCACACGATCAAGTTCGGATAGGGTGTTGAAAAGCCGTCTAGTCATACTGCTGATATTGCTGTCATCGACTGCGCACGCGATGGCTGACATCGAGACCTACGGACAGGCCCTCAAATTAGCGCTCGATGAGAACCCGTCACTAGCTCGCACCTACTTCGACTTCACTGCCGCGAAGGAGCGCATTGCTGTCGCTGAAGGTGGTCTCAGGCCGTCTGTCGATATTGCAGCGGTTGAAGGCAGAGAAGACAGGCAAACGCCCACGTCGAATTTTGGTGAGTACGATAAAAGCAATCTCACGTTTACCACCACGCAACTGCTGTTTGACGGATTTGCGACTCGGGACAGAGTCAGAGCCGCGGAGTTTGAAGCCCGCAAAGGCTACCAGGCACATCTGGGTGCTGCACAGAACGCTGCCTTGGAGGTGACTCGCGCTTATTTGGAGGTTGTGCTCTATCAGCGTTTAAAGGGTTACGCGGAGCAGAACTATTATGTTCATCGTCAGGTCGCCAGTCGCATTGCCGAGAGAGTTGGCAGTGGTGTCAGTGCAGGGGTTGACCTAGAGCAAGTCAAGGCGCGCCTGTTTCTTGCTGAGTCCAATGTATTAACCGAGGCGACGAATTTGCACGATACGCTGGCGGATTTGCAGCGGATAACCGGTTCACGAGTCGTCTCGGAGAAATTACCCATGCCGTTAATGCCACGGCGACTCATTGGTGAATCCCGCGATGCGGTCCTAAGGCGCGCCTTGGACCAAAGTCCGAGAGTGCGAGAGTCGACCGAAGCATTGCTTGCGGTAAGTGCTGAACGCGATGCGGCGCGCGGCGCGTTTTTCCCTCGTATTGATCTCCGGTACAGAAATGAGCAGTCAGACAATCTCGAGGGCATTCAGGGGGATTTTGAAACCGAGGCGGTCGAACTCGTCTTCAACTTTAATCTTTACCGAGGCGGTAGTGACAGCGCTGAGCGTCGCGAGCGAAACCAACGTTATTACGC
Source organism: uncultured Alteromonadaceae bacterium (assembly GCA_913064725.1). Lineage (GTDB taxonomy): Bacteria > Pseudomonadota > Gammaproteobacteria > Pseudomonadales > Halieaceae > Luminiphilus. The sequence continues at coordinate 5,243 of CAJYAI010000078.1, forward strand.
AGCGATTGAAGCTCGAAAGCAAGCCTGCTGGGATACCCGCCGTGAGGTACTTATTGCCTACAATGATGCTCTGGTACTAGAGCGGCAGATTGAGTATTTGGGAAAACAGCTCGCCTCGCAGCGCCTGGCACGAATTGCTTACGAGGACGAGTTTAATATGGGCGATCGCAGTCTACTGGACCTTCTCGACAGTCAAAATGAACTGTTTGATACGGAGCGTGCTCTGGCTCGTGCAGAGGCGGGTCTAATCTCGGCAAGAGCCACGGCGCTGGCTGAGGCCGGGGAGTTACTGTCAGCATTTGGGGTCACGATACAGAGACCAGATGCTGGTGAATGGGATTGGGATTCGTCACTTAGTTCGGCGTTTGCCGCCTGTCCGAGCGAGCCAACCGAATCAGTCGATGTGGATTTTGATGCTGTGTATGATCGTATGATGCAGACAAACGATGCTCAATAGCTCAGCTGGAGATCTGGAAGCGACGATGTTCAACCCCAAAAGGTGTCAAGTGTGGTAGACGGCAGCCGCAGTATGGGTATCAAACCCTTTCTTATCAGGTTACTGCTGGGGCTGGTTGTTGTTTACGGCATCGTGACGTTTGTCGTGATGGCCATGAATATCACTTTTTTTCGACTCCAAGAAGACCACTTCGACGCCATTGAAGGCGCTGTATTGCTGTCGAGAGAGCGAGAGGAAATTGCGCAACTAATACTGCTCAACGAGCCTATTCCCGCTGCATCGCTCGACAGGTCGCAATCAGGCGATATCCCCCTGATGTGCTGTGAGCGAGAGTTTGCTCTGTATTTATCCGCTCTTGCCGACGCATCGGAACCAAATCGCGATGCAAAGACCCTCTTCAGCGTATCGAAGGCATGGGCGGAGTTTGCGAGAGCTATGGGTCAGGACTTGGCCTCATCTCGGGAGACCTTAAATGAGTTTCAAGCGATCCGTAGCTTGGTCGTGCCCACCTCGGCGATAGCGCTGTTAATGATAAGTTTGGGCTTCATCGTCGTGATAGTAAATCGCGTTCTCGTGCAGCCCTTGAGCACTATATCGCAATTTATGAGACGACTAATACGCGGCGAGGATCCGGCTGCCATTGATTTAGGCTCGGCCGTGAAAGAATTGAAGCAAATACAAGATAGTTTTGACTTTTTAGCTGCGGAATATCGTTCACAAACTAGCACTCAGGGCAATAACTCTCTTGAACTGATGCGGTCATCCGATGACCTGCGAGCACAATTTGAAACGCTAGTCGAAATAGCAGAAAAGCCCGGTTTTATTCTCGACGCAAGTGGTGCTGTTCGAGCGTGGAATAAACACATGGTTGCCATGACCGGAATAGCGAGAAGTAGAGTAATTCGCGATATATTCAGCGCTGAGTTTTTAGAGGGAGAGTCGCAGGAGCTATTCGATGATGCATTTCGAGTGGCGAGGCTCGGAGAATTTCCCAATGATTTACAGTGTGAGTTGGTGCTAAGAGGAAGAGGAACGGTGCCGCTTCAACTGCAGTTGAGACCGCAGCTTGAACCAGCTCTGGGGGTCAATAGAGTACTGGTGCTTGTAATGTCCGATGTTGCGCCGTCGGTCTCGGCGAAGCCACCAGTCGATGTTGAAGTGCCTCAGATCCGCGATCAGTGGGAGGAGCTTGCTCATTCGCTGCATTGGCTGGAGAAGGACAGTGTAGCCGCCACGCACGACGAGGTATTACGTCAGCGGGCAGCTCTAAGGCGTGCTATTCAATGGATTGGGCAACGTCATTTTGAGCAAGAACTGGCATTCATCAATCTCAGTGAGCTAGTAGAGCATTTCGCGAGCACGCTTGAGCCTAAGTTGACTGAATTGGAATGCGGTGCCCGTCTTGAAGTCTCGATCGCAAGTCGGTCGTTGATGATCAATGGGAGTGCTAGTGGTCTGCTGCAGGTGCTTACTGAGCTCGTGGATAACGCCACTTACGCGCTAGAGAATGACGCAGTGAAGGATGGTGTCATAGGCCTGAGCCTCTCTGAGAGTGACGTCGGTAGAGTGGTGCTTAAGCTGCGAGACAACGGACAAGGCGTATCTGAAGCCTATCGACACACGATATTCGAGCCCTTTTTTACCACCAAGGGTCATTTGGGCCACCTGGGCTTAGGTCTGACGCGCAGCCGCGACTTAGTAAGAGCGATGTCGGGACAAATTACAGTCAACACTGCGCTAAAGGCGCCTGGGTTT
>CAJYAI010000079.1 GCA_913064725.1 uncultured Alteromonadaceae bacterium
TGCTTGGCGCGTTCCTCAAACTCGATTCCAATACCTTCGCTGTCGACTGTGTTGTCATGTCGATACCAAGCAAAGCCCTCCACCCCCACTGCGGTGATATTGCCGCCAAAACAGCCAAACCGCTCAAGCAGTGTGACGTCGACACCGCTCCTTGCGGCAGCGAGTGCTGCGGCGAGACCTGCCGGTCCGCTTCCGATGACGAGTACGTCGGTTGAATGAATAACCTCTACTTCTCGTGCGGCTTCAGATATTTTCATGTGTGTCACGCATCCGCTCTTGGAGTTTTAAAGGGTTGTAAAGGGCCCCCTTTTGTTTAATGATCATGAGCTAATAAAGTCATGTCGGCAACGTCGCCCATGCTTTATTGTCACGTTTTGCCCCGCTTGGGCTGTTGATTACAGGTTAGGTGCAGGTAATTCGTTGACCGTATTTTAAAAAATACAAAAAATACAAAAAATACAAAAGAGACAAACATGAAACCCAGAGGATCCAAACTGTGAAAACATATCGTTCGTCACCAACTGGCTCGTTCTTTAGAAAACCCCTCGCAACTGCTGTTTCCACTGCGGTTGGCTTGCTCGGTTCAGCTGCGCTGGTCACCTCCATGGAAACGCAGGCGCAGATTGAAGAAGTTGTTGTTACTGCAACCCGAAAGAGCGAAAGCGCGCAGGACATTCCGATCACCATTCAGGCGTTGAGCGAAGATACGCTCGATGATTTGGGCATCGGTAATTTCAAGGACTACATCAAAAACTTGGCGGGTGTGACATCCGGTGGTCGTGGCCCCGGTCGCAATGAAATCTTCATTCGCGGCGTGTCCGCGGGTAAGGGTGGTTTGAAGGTTGCAGGTGCTGTTGGCCTTGAGCCAACGGTCTCGCTGTACCTCGACGAGGCACCCATTTCTATGGGTGGTCGTAATATCGACCCCTACATGACAGACATGAACCGCGTTGAGGTTCTGCCCGGACCTCAGGGCACACTGTACGGCGCAAGCGCGCAGGCGGGGACCGTTCGACTGATTACGAATAAGCCTGAGTTCAACGAGTTTAGTGCGGGTTTTGACGGATCGATTTCTGAAACAGCAGGTGCCGACGGTAGCAACGCTGTCGAGGCGTTTGCCAATATCCCCCTGGTTGACGATACATTGGCTGCGCGTATTGCGATGTACAACGTGACAGAGGGCGGGTATATCAACAATATTCGGTCCACATGGCAGATTCCGCTCGTCAACCCAAGCTTTGGTGGTGTGGCTCCGGAAAGTCGTGCTGTGTCGCGTAACGATCAGTTCGTGGCGGATAACTTCAACGACGCGACGTATCAGGGATATCGACTAGGTCTTCTTTGGGCGCCCTCAGACGATTGGGATGTCTTGCTGCAGCATACCAGCCAGACAATCGAAACAGAGGGTGTGTGGGATTACGATCCGGAGTTGGGCGAGCTTAACTCCCGGTCATTCCAGCCCGATTATGCTGATGATGAGTTTGATCTAACGACGTGGACCGCAACGGGTCAGGTCGCCAACCTCGATGTGATTTACACGGGTTCCTACCTCGATAGGACCGTTGAGGGCATTTCGGACTATTCTGGTTACGCCCAAAATGGCCCTTATATTCCGTATTACATCTGTACATATCCTGGCTACGCAGAGTGTGGTGAGGCTGCGTTCTTCCTCGACCAGTACTACAACACGGAGCGCACTACCCACGAGTTGCGTGTGAGCACCGACGCCGATGCACGACTCCGAGCGTTGGTTGGTGTATTCGCCGACGACACTGAAAACGTCGAGCGAGGTGACTGGACATACCCATCTAGCGTGGACGTCGGATTTGTACCCAACGCGCCGATACCGGGTGCAACGTCCAGCAATCCCAATACTCGACCTCCCGGTGTTGCGTTTTTTAATGATTTCACGCGAAGCAAGAAGGAGTTGTCATTCTTTGGTCAGTTGTCCTACGACATCACCGATGACATCACGGCTTCGTTTGGCGCACGTCGCTACGATATCGAGATTGGTCTGAAGGGCAGTTCAAACTTCGCGAACCGAGACTACGGCGAAGGTGATTATGATTGGGGACGTAACGTCGATGAGATTCTAGGAGACTCCAGTCCTGCAGATCTAAGCGACACCATTTTAAAGTTCAACTTGCAGTGGAATGTCAGTGACACAGCCATGGTTTACGGGACATGGTCTGAAGGCTATCGTCCTGGCGGCTTTAACCGAAACGGTGGTTCATCGGCAAATCCAGAAGGTCCTTTTGTACCGAACTTCTACGAGTCTGATGAAGTGACCAACCTTGAGTTTGGTTGGAAGACGACATTAGCAGACGGCAGGCTGCGCTTTAACGGTGCGATGTATCGCATTGAATGGGATCAAATGCAGATTGGCGTGTTGGATTTCGATATCTCTAACTTGACGTTCATCGACAATGTATCCGATGCCGAAATCTCAGGTATGGAGCTTGACAGCGTCTGGTTGGCAAGTGACAACCTCACACTGTTCGCCAACGTATCGTTCAATGACACTGAGTTGACGAGAGTACCTGCAAACATTGTTGGTTTGCGTGACCCAGGAAGCTCACTGGCTCTTGCGCCAGAGCTCCAGTACGTGCTTCGTGCTCGATATGACTGGGAAGTGAGCAACGGTGCCAATATGTTTGCGCAAGTCGTCCATCAATATACCGATGATCAAATCAGTGCGATTGTGACTGGGGCTGATTTCGAGATGGACAGTTACCGCACATGGGACGCAAGCCTCGCTTACGTTCGTGAAAACTGGACCGTTACCTTATTCGGTGAGAATCTAACGGATGAGTTAGCTGACCTATTCATCAGTAACGAAGACGATATCATTAAGACAACACCCAACAGACCTCGCACAATAGGTCTGCGTCTTAGCTACCGCATGTAGCAACGTAGCTGTTACTAGGTAAACTGAAGGCGTCCACCGTGGGCGCCTTTTTTTTCGTAGGGTCGATGCATTTGCGCAAGTACGCATAGTAATGCACTACGACAAATGCCACTTTGGCATCAGTGGGTCGATATCGTGTCTGAAGAAACAAGCAATGTCACCGAGTTAGAGCCGCAACTCAACGCGGCCAAACGCCACATACAAGCGGGCAATATGGCTGCCGCGACAACAGTGCTCGAGACGCTGTTGACGGCAGATCGTGAACACCGCGAGGCGCTCTACTATCTCGCCGTTTGCCAGCGACAACAGGGGCTAAATAAGGAGGCCATAGACACCCTCAAGGCACTCACTGAAGCCCACCCAGACTACGGTCGAGCCCATCAAGAAAAAGCCTACAATTTCATTGCACTTAAGCAGTTGAGCGATGCAACAGCTGCCTTTGAGCGGGCTGTCGCGCTCAACCCCGCATTGCTGGCGAGTTGGCGAGCCTTGTGCGCGCGCTATGAGCAACTGAACCAGACCATTAAGCTGAGCGAGGCTCGAGCCCGTGTCCAGTCGCTCGAGGCAATGCCTAAGCAGTTGCAAAGTGTTGCGAGCCTTACGTATGAGGGCAAATTATTCATAGCCGAGCAGATTTGCCGACAGTTCCTACAGAATGAGCCTCACCATAGAGAGGCAATGCGCCTACTGGCCGACATCGGTAACCAACTTCAAGTGTTGGATGACGCGGAGTACTTACTCGAATCGTGTGTCGATTTTTATCCAGACTTTCATCGCGCCCGCTTGGACTATGTTCAGGTCCTACACAAACGCCAAAAATACGACAAAGCCCTGGCGCAAGCACGTCAGCTCAAAAAGTTGGCACCGCAAAATGTGCTCTATGACGTCACTTTGGCTGCGCAGCAGCAGGCGCTCGGGGACTTCGATGGTGCGCTGGCGATTTACGAGGAGGTGCTCGGCCGTCATGGTGACGTGGCGCAGGTACTCACCTCTCGTGGCCACGCCCTGAAGACCTGCGGTAGGGCGGATGAAGCCGTTGATTCATATCAACGCGCCTACGCTGCACAAGCTGACTACGGTGACGCCTATTGGAGTTTGGCTAACTTAAAAACCTATCGCTTCTCCGATGCGGAGATGGCATTGATGGCATCACAGGAAGCGTCGTCTGATACGAGCCCGGAAAACAGGTATCACCTCTGTTTTGCACTCGGGAAAGCATTCGAGGATCAAGGCGACTACCGCTCGTCATTCGACTATTACGATAAAGGCAATCGACTTAAGCGTGAGCAGAGCGGATATCGATCCGAAATGCTCGAGAGCGATCTTGCGGAGCAACGCACTCTGTTTGACGCTGACTTCTTCGGCGAACGCGCGCATTTTGGATGTCATAGTTCGGCGCCTATTTTTATCGTTGGGCTACCGCGGGCAGGGTCCACGCTGCTAGAGCAGATACTGGCATCTCATAGCTTAGTCGACGGCACACTCGAACTCGCCAATATTATTGGCACGGCAAACCGGTTAAACAGCCTAAAACGCAGGGGTTCAGCGACGCCCTATCCGGCGATCTTGGCTGACTTATCTGCTGATCAAACCCGTGAACTCGGTGAGCAATTTATTCAAGAGACTCAGCATCATCGAGGCAGCGGTGTCTATTTCATCGATAAGATGCCGAACAATTTTAGGCATATCCCGCTTATTCAGCTGATGCTGCCCAAAGCGAAGATAATCGATGCGAGGCGCCACCCCATGGCCTGCTGCTTCAGTGGCTTCAAGCAACTCTTTGCTGAGGGGCAGGAGTTTACTTACGGGCTACCGGAGATTGGTCGCTATTACCGAGCCTATGTTGAAGTAATGTCACATTGGGATCTCGCATTGCCCCATCGAATTTTGCGGGTCCAGCATGAGGACGTCATTGATGACCTTGAAGGTCAGGTCAGGCGTATTCTCGACTATTGCGAGTTGCCCTTTGAGCAGGCGTGTATTGATTACCATGAAACAGATAGGGCGGTACGAACACCAAGCTCGGAGCAGGTTAGACAACCTATATATAAATCAGGGATGGAGCAGTGGCAGCACTTTGCCGAATATCTATCGCCGTTAGAGGAGGCGTTGGGACCCACGCTTCACCAGTACAGAGGCTCATCGGCAGGTTAAGGACCGAATCTGTAAACGGTCGTCGCAGATGAACACGAGCGCTGCAAAATACGCTACTCTCTTAGTTCACGATAAAAATAATCTTGGGATGCTTTATGACGCAGGCTGTAGATCGCGTTAATTTCGCTTTGACCATATCGGTCATGCTGGCTATGGCCATACCGCTGCTACTATTTCCTGAGGTAAGTGCCTTGGCACTGCAAACAGCCTACACCTGGTTGGCGACCAAGTTTGGCTGGCTCTATATTTTGACCGCAATCTCAGCCTTTAGTGCTGTCGTGTTTATTGGGTTTGGTCCCTACGGACGAGTGCGTTTGGGTAGTGACGACCCAGAGTTCAGTACGCCGAGCTGGATTGCCATGTTATTCGCTGCGGGCATTGGCGCGGGCATGATGTATTGGAGTTCCATTGAGTGGGCGTTCTATGCGGACACGCCGCCCTTTGGTGCAGAGCCTCGATCGGCAGAGGCCTACGTGTGGGCATCATCCTTCGGCCTGCATCACTGGGGGCTCGTCGCTTGGTCATTTTATTGTCTGCCAACGCTGGCCATTGCGTACCCGTTTTACGCACGAGGCGTTCCTAAACTAAAGTACAGCATTTCAGCATCGCACTTTATTAAAGGTGGTGAGTCGTCGATTGGTGCTCGCCTCATGGATAGTTTTTTTATGATTGCGTTGGTCGGCGGAATCGGCAGCTCTCTGGGCTTCTCGACACCGCTTATCGCGGCCTTGCTCTCGAGGTTGACCGGTCTCCCTGCAACGTTTGGTATGGAGCTCTTCGTCGTTGCTGTCTGTGTTGCCATGTTTGGCACCAGCGTCTGGCTTGGATTGACCCGGGGCATCAAGCGTCTCAGCGATTTTAATATGTGGCTGGGCTTTGTCATGCTGGTGTGTGTGCTCCTGGCCAGTGATACGGTCTTTTTGCTGCGCATGGCAATCAACTCCATCGGTCACACGCTTCAAAATACGGTCGCAATGATGTTCTGGACAGACCCGATCAACAACACTGGGTTTATCGAGGATTGGACCATTTTTTATTGGGCCTGGTGGCTGGCCTACGGTCCATTTATTGGTATTTTCGTGACGCGAATTTCCAAGGGACGATCGTTGCGCGAGGTTGTTTTTGGCATGCTGGGCATGGGGTCGCTAGGCGTTTGGCTGTTCTACCTTGTCATTGGCAACCACAGTTTAGGCTTACAGCTAAGTGGTGAGGTCGATGTGCTGGGCGTCATGGCAGAGGCCGGGGGGAATCAGGCCGTTATTGCCGGGCTGGACGCATTACCGTTCGCGACACTCTTTATCATTGCCTTCATCTTACTAACCAGTATTTTTACCGCCACTACCTATGACAGTGCCTCCTATGTCCTTTCAGCCAGTGCCACACAATCGCTCAAACCCTCCGAGGACCCTGCGCGGTGGCATAGGGTGTTTTGGGCGATCGCGATTGCTATTCTCCCGATTGGCCTCATGTACGCAGGTGGCTTGAAGGAGGCGCAGACGGTGGTGTTGGTCGTGTCGTTACCTTTGGTCTTCACCTTCTGGTTATCCGGCATCTCCCTATTCAAGTCCTTGAAAGAAGACCACGGTGCACCGTCTGAAACCTGAGTCGCGGAGGTCTGGGTTGCTGGTACGCTCATGAGTGCTCAGCCGGTTGCCGTTGTCACAGGTGGCGCGTCAGGTATCGGTGCCAGTATTGGATCGGCACTGCGTGACACGGGTTTTGATGTGTTTGTGCTCGATAGCGATCTTGAGCTAGTTGCCCAGTACAACGATACGCACCCACTGTCGCGAGCGAGGCCTTGCGACGTATCTGACGCGCTTTCGGTATTAGCTGAAGTCAAAGCGGTTATTAATGTCACAGGCCGTGTTGACCTTTTGGTGAATAACGCAGGCATTTCGGGACCCACTGCACCGGTCGAGGCTATTTCGCCCGAGGCATGGCAAAAAACGCTCGATATCGGTCTTACTGGTGCATTTAATGCCGCCCGCGCGGTGATACCGATTATGAAGGCGCAGGGTTCAGGCGCCATCGTAAACATCGCCTCCAATGCGGGCCTGATGGGCTGCCCTAACCGATCGCCTTATGTCGCGGCCAAATGGGCATTGATTGGACTGACCAAAACCTGGGCCATGGAGCTTGGATCCTACAATGTTCGAGTCAATGCCTTGTGCCCTGCGAGTGTGGAGGGGGCCAGGATCGATGCGGTCATAGCCCGCGACGCGACGGCGCGGGGTGTTTCCGAGGACGCAATACGCTCGGTGTACGAGCGGCAAAGTTCCCTCCGAGCGTTTACGCGAGTAGAGGATATTGCCGCCATGGTCTGCTATCTCGCGGGCGATCAGGGCATACGAATATCAGGACAGGCCATCGGGATCGACGGTCA
>CAJYAI010000080.1 GCA_913064725.1 uncultured Alteromonadaceae bacterium
CAGCGCGTCGGGATTGGCTAGCGCATCGACATTGTTAACCGGTCGACCGTGAACCACCTCGCGCACCGCCAGCTCAACGATCTTACCGCTCAAGGTTCTGGGTATCTCTGCCACCTGAACTATCTTTGCGGGCACGTGGCGCGGTGTCGCATTCTGTCGAATCGTTGATCGAATGGTCTGTGCTAATTCATCGTTAAGCACGTCATCTGCGCGAAGCACCACAAACAACACTACCCGAACGTCATCCTGCCACTCTTGACCAATCACAATGCTCTCAACGATCTCGTCGAGCTTCTCAACCTGCCTGTAAATCTCTGCGGTACCAATGCGCACACCACCCGGGTTGAGAACAGCATCAGAGCGGCCGTGAATGATGACTCCGCCCTCGGGCGTTAACTCACCGTAATCACCGTGACACCACACATTGTCAAATTGCGCAAAATACGCGCCGTGATATTTATGCCCATCATCATCGTTCCAAAATCCAATAGGCATGCTCGGGAACGACCGCTTACAAACCAATTCGCCTTTGCCCTCTGCTAGCGATTTGCCCGCCTCATCCCAAAACTCCACCGCCATACCGAGTGCTCGGCACTGAATTTGACCGGTGTAAACGGGGCGTGTGGGGCAGCCGCCCACGAAGCAGGAAATGATATCGGTGCCACCTGCTATCGACGCCAGTAATACGTCCTCTTTTAGATCTCGATACACATACTCGAAGCTCTCATGTGACAGCGGTGATCCCGTTGATAATACGGTTTTGAGACTCGAAAGATCGTGAGACCCGCGCGGCTTAAGCCCTGCCTTTTCGATACCCGAGATGAACTTCGCACTGATGCCAAATACGGTAATGCGTTCCCGATCAATCGTGTCGAGAAGCACCCCTCCCTCATCCGCAAAGGGTGAGCCGTCATACAAAACAAGTGTTGCGCCGCTCGCGAGGCCCGAGACCAACCAATTCCACATCATCCAACCGCAGGTCGTAAAATAGAACAGCGTGTCCTGTGGACCCACATCACAGTGCAGCTTGTGCTCTTTTAGATGTTGAATGAGCGTGCCACCTGCTCCGTGGACGATGCACTTGGGGACTCCGGTAGTCCCTGAGGAATACATAATGTAAAGCGGATGATCAAAAGGTAACTGCGCAAACTCGATATCCGATGTCGCCGCAAAGTCGCTGTGCCACTGCGCGAGCGGTACCGCGTTACGAATGTCTTGAAGATCGGGGGTGTCCGACACCAACTCGACGATTACCACCTGCTCTAAGCTCTCTATCTCGTCGGCGATTTGTCGGATCTTGGCCAGTGAGTCATGGGCCTTGCCGTTGTAGTAGTAACCATCTGCCGCAAAGAGCACCTTCGGTTTTACCTGCCCAAATCGATCCATGACTCCCTGAAAACCAAAGTCAGGAGAACAAGACGTCCACACGGCACCAAGGCTGGTAGTAGCCAACATCGCTACGACCGTTTCGGTCACATTGGGCATAAATCCAGCAATACGGTCACCGGGCACGATGCCGCAGGCTTTAAGTGCTGCGGAAACCGAAGCGACCTGCGCATAAAGAGCGTCAAATGACATCTCACTGCGCGCACCATTTTCTAACAGCGAGATAAGTGCCGTACCGCTACCACGGTGCCGCAGTAGATTCTCAGCAAAATTGAGCCGCGCACCAGGAAACCACGTTGCACCGGGCATCTTGTCTGCATCGACAACCACCTCAGCACTCGGGTGGCTGGCCACCACGTCGCAATAATCCCAGACGCTCTGCCAGAATCCACTTGTAGCCGTGACTGACCAATGGTGAAGAGACTCGTAAGATGAGAAGTCGGCATGTGGAAAGCGGGTGCTAACAAACTCGGTAAATCGGGTAATGCCTGCTTGCTCAATTCGCGCCTCACTGGGACGCCAAAGTGGCACATCTGTACTGCTTTTCACTGGGTTAGTCCTTCGTCCTTGCAGAGAAACCTTCGCTCCGCCAGTTCGGTTTTTGCGTTGTGTCATCGCGATTACGGCCTACCCATCACGCCCATTAGCCCGCAAAACTCGTTCGTCCGACTTACTGCTGACGACGATTTACCTCGTTGAGAAAGGCACCGGCTGCAGCATCTTCCTCGCGGAGCGCTTTCAATAGCGCCACCAAATTGCGATCGCGCTCGTTTTCGAGCTGCATCACGGTTCGACCCGCCGCTTGCTCGTCCGATTGGTCAACAATGCGGTCAATCAGCGCCTCATCGAGATCAGGCACATCCATGAGCTTGGTCCAGGGCCACTCAAGACAGGGTCCAAACTGCTCTAAGAAGTGCTTCATGCCGGCTTGGCCGCCAGCGACTCGGTAAGTTTCAAAAAGACCTTTTTGCGCCCAGCGGAGGCCAAAACTATGCGTAATGATGTCGTCGATCTGACCCGTTGTCGCAACGCCGTCTTTCACCAGCCAAAGGGCCTCTCGCCATAGCGCCTCAAGCAGTCGATCTCCTACATGCGCAGGCACTTCCGCACCCAAGACCACGGGCTTCATCGACACCGACTCAAGATACTCACTCGCACGCTGCGTAAGCGCCTCCGCAACCTTCGCTGAGGCAACGACCTCGACCAGCGGCAATAGATAGACCGGATTGTAGGGGTGAGCCACGATGATCTGCTCTGCTCGAAGTGCACCCTCCTGCAATTCGCTGGGCATAAAGCCCGACGTAGACGACGCGACGACGACATCGGCGTCACAGGCGTCCTGAATCGATCGCAGCACGGCACGCTTAACCTCGATGCGCTCCGGAGTGGACTCCTGAACATAGACAGCCCCGGCAACCGCGTCTGCGGTGGACTCGGCAATGTAAAGGCGACCCTCCGCTGGTACCGAGTCACAAAGGGCTGGCATGGCCTCGCGTCCCCGCTCGATGACCGCGTGCAAAATGCGTTCCGCGTCTGCACTCGGATCGAAAAAGCGTACATCCCAACCATTCAGTAAAAAACGTGCTGCCCAACCCGAACCGATGACACCACCGCCAATAATGGCTGCCGTTCGTATCAACGTTGCGCCGCTGTTAGCTGATGCCGCCTCGGAAGTTGTCAAAGCGGATCCCGCTTTACTAAACCGAGCTCAGCACGCACCTGTGCTGGTGTCATGATCTCAGCACCCATAGCGGTCACTATTCCCGCTGCTTTTTCTACCAACTCAGCATTACTGGCCAGGCGCCCTCGCTCAAGCCAGAGGTTATCCTCAAGGCCGACGCGGACATTACCACCCGACAATACGGCGGCAGCGACAAAGGGCATTTGATGCTTGCCAATGCTAAAAGCCGAGTGCACCCAGTGATTGGGGACGTTATTCACCATGGCCATGAAGGTATTCATGTCGTCCGGCGCGCCCCAAGGTATGCCCATGCACAACTGAACCATGACAGGATCTTTGATAAGGCCTTCGTCAACTAACTGTTTGGCGAACCACAGATGACCCGTATCAAAGGCTTCAATCTCAATTTGAATGCCTAACTCGGTCATGCGCTGCGCCATATCGCGCAGCATGCCCGGCGTGTTGGTCATCACATAATCTGCCTCGGCAAAATTCATAGTGCCGCAGTCAAGCGTCGCAATCTCAGGCCGGCAGGCCTCAAGATGAGCCACCCGCTCCGCAGCCGATACCATATCCGTGCCGGCTGCCTGCAGCGGTAACGGTGCGTCGGGAGGACCGAAGACAATGTCGCCACCCATGCCCGCTGTGAGATTGATAACCACGTCAGTATCAGATGCTCGGATTCGCTCAACCACCTCACGGTAAAGATGTACGTCGCGAGCAGGCGCACCGGTCTCTGGGTCTCTCACGTGACAATGCACCACTGCCGCACCTGCGTTCGCCGCATCAATCGCAGCATTGGCAATCTGCTCTGGACTGCGCGGTACTTTGTCGCTGCGGTCTTGGGTGCCGCCGGATCCGGTCAGCGCTGCGGTAATGAATATACTCTTACGCATGGCTAGTGGCATGGTTGCGTTCTCCGTTTTTATTCACTTATTCGTGGTCGCCTGAAGCTGTCTATGGTTATCGTTTAGTTCCGTGGCCGGGCAGTGAACCAGATCATAAACCCAGATTGCAGCAGACGCTGACTTGCCTTACTCGGCTCTTCTAACCGGACTTGCCTGTCTAACTGCGCTTGCCTCTCTAACTGCACTTGCCGGTCTAACTGCACTTGCCTGTAGTTAAACTATCATCGTTGCATTACTTACCGGCACCACGCGCCCCGCCGCGAGCTCACCGCGCTCAGAAGATACTCCTGTCGGCAGGTTCTCAGATTCCATCGGCGTGCAAGCCTGCCCGTCGATTGAGTGCACGGCACCGCGACATTATCTCATCACGGTCAATATACACGCCCTGCAAGTGTCGCTTACCCGCACCCGTAAATGCATCTCGCCCATGCAGTACACGCCGATTGTCAAAGCACATGATATCACCCGCCCGGAGCCGAAACTTCAACTCAAACTCGGGTTGATTGGCCATGCGATGAAAGAGTCGTAACGCGTCGTAGCAACGACTGACGTCTTCAAGACTCATGGCGGGAAACGCTCGAACGGGATAAAACGCTCGAATGGTCGGTAGATCGCTTCCAGGCAAGTAATCAATAATCGGCGCTGACCAGCGGTGATCAATACCAGGTCCACGATTAAAGAAAATCCAATGACGGGTCGTTAATAACTCAAATTCCTCGGGGAAATCCCGCTCTAAAGCCTCGGCCAAGGCTGCGCCATCGGTCAGCGTCGATTCGCCGCCATCTGCTTCATTGATTAAACAATGAAGAAACTGAAAACCCGGTGGGATCTCACGCGTAGGCAGGTCCGAGTGCGGCCCAAGCCGCAAGCCAGTGTTGGCGGTGGAATTAGTTTTGGAATCACCTGCGAGTTCAACATCAGCCTTAACGTCCCACAACATGCCAAAGTTGCTGTCCCGAACCGGTCCGATACGTGCTGCTAGTTCTAAGAGATAGCCTTCATGTGTTGGTGCCTGTTCGAGGACGCAGGCCCCTGAGCACAGGAGATGATTAAGCAGGCTTAGAACAACGTCATCACTTTCGAGCGCCAGCGTTGCATCAACTCGAGGAATGTCACCCATTGATTCGGGTGTCCACAACACCGCCTGCGGCGTCCAACTTGAGGGCCGGTGTTCGTTGTCAGCCACATGCCGCAGCCAGCCACCGTGGAAGATCGAGCGCTGCCCATCATGTGCCCACGCGATGACCAAATTACCCATGTCGTCAATTACCGCTGACGAGACAGCAATGTCATCGGTCAAATCTGCCGGGTCAAGTGTGCATTCGCGGGTCGCTAAATCAATACCTCCATCGCCAACCGCATTCTCCCGAAGCCAAAATCGATGGCATGCAAGCTTTGCGCCGTCAGGCCAAAGAAGATGGACAAACTCCCCTTCACAGGCAGCTGAGGACAGTGGTTTGGATGGGTACTGGTAAAAGTCGGGCGCGGCCACGTCTGAGACAGGATTATTCATGAAGCTGTCGCCTCCTGAGGCGAGTGGTCGCACGCGGTGGTGCGGCCGTTGTTATTATTAGTTTAGCGTCGGTGCAAAACAGTACCGAAAGCCTAGACAAAACTACTTCAAACGCTCGTTTTAGCAAAGTTTTTTCAGGTCATATTGACCCGAATTAGTTCGCTCCCAAATCATGTACTCGCTCTATGCCGGTTCCCAGAGTGACAGCCGACTGACCCGAGACGTACACACCTCAACAATCGTGTAATTGCTAGGCGTTTAGTAGCTTTGACGACAACCAAACGGATCATCGTAGAGCAACTCATGTGACGGGTGATGAGAACTAAATCGTTGCCAGACAGCGCGCCCTAGGCATGATCGGCGGGGTAGATGAATAATATTCCTTAGCATGCAAACGAAGTGAAAATTCACAGCGCCCAAAGAGCGCAAAATTCACCATAAACTCCGCTTGCGTCGTAACAAAAAATATCGAAAATGCGCCGTCCGAAACTTACCTTGGCCGAGCGAAATGAGCTGCGTTCGATCTGTTTTTTCTTTGCTACTGACTACAGCGTTTTTGCTGACCGGTCACGGCATACATATGACTTTTTTGCCGCTACTGGCCAGCGACATTGGCTTGTCGCAAGCGATGATTGGCATCTCGGGATCCGCCTATTTCTTAGGCTTTATTTCGGGCGCCATGGTCACGCCGCACATCATTGCCAAGGTAGGTCACATTCGCAGCTTCACTACCTTAATGGCGGTGCTTTTGTGCTGCTTCCAAATCTTACCGTTGACTGATTCTGCTACCGTCTGGATTGTGGTTCGCTTTCTTCTGGGTGCTGTCATGTGCGGTGCCTACACCGTGGTGGAGAGTTGGCTGTCGGATCAAGCAGATGCGACATCGCACGGTCGCGTCTTGGGTGTTTACACCATGGTCGTGCTCGGGGCCATGGCCTTAGGACAGGGCTTCCTTAGCATTACCTACGGCGAAGTTGCTCACGTCTTTGCGGTGATATCGATTCTCATCGGTTGCGCTATTATTCCCGTCAGCTTGACCAGCTCGCTAGCGCCTGCCCCAGTTCCCGCAACTCGCATCGATTTTATTAAGCTATACCAGCGTTCTCACACCGCCTTTGCCGGCGCTCTTGGCTCTGGAATGATTATCGGCACGTTTTGGACCCTCGGCGCACTCCATGTGGTCAGTGTTACGGGAAATGCTGACTTTGCACCGACCTTCGTCGCAGTCAGCATCATCGGGGGAGCACTCGTGCAATACCCAATCGGGTTGGCGTCAGATCATATCGATCGGCGGCACGTACTGACGTTGCTGTGTGTTTTAAGCGGCATTACGGCATTCTTCCTGTCCACTGCGACCACCACCCTGTCACTGTTAATTGGTGCTGCGGCATTCGGTGCCGCCAGTAACTCCCTGTACGCCGTCTCTCTCGCGAAAGCTGCCGATAATTCACCCCGGGAAGAGTTCGTCGTCCTTGGCTCGTCGGTGCTGCTACTCAATGCCGTCGGTGCCGCAATCGGCTCATTTGTATTCGGGTGGGCCATACGCGCGATTGAGGGCGATATACTGTTTACGCTCATAGGCACAACGAGTCTCGCATTTGCAGCGTTCATTTCAGCACAACC
>CAJYAI010000081.1 GCA_913064725.1 uncultured Alteromonadaceae bacterium
TTGCAGTCTTCGCAATAAACGCCACCTATGTTGTCGAGCGCTATTGCCGTGGCAGCCCAAAGTGATGTTGCACAGCCTTGGGTTGTCGTTTTAAACAACTTTTCTGCCACGGGAGAGGGTCGCCCGTCCGTATCGGTCCAGCCAAACTCGGCCATCTCTGCATTTCCTAGGTGTCGCTGGAGTGGCGTAAAGATCCCACCAGGGTGTACTGAAAACGCCCTAATGCCGTTGTCTTTCTCGCGCCTATCTAATTCGACGGCCATTAGCGATTGCGCGGACTTAGCCTGTCCGTAAGCCTGCCATTTATCGTAGTCTCGCTGTTCGTAGTTCATGTCATCAAAGCGGACCGGACTCATGCGGTGTGCGATCGATGACAAGGTGATGAGGCGTGCGCCGTCCGCTGAGCGAAGTGACGGTAGCAAAGCCTGCAACAGCACAAAATGACCCACATGGTTGACGCCCAGCTGCCACTCCAGCCCTTGCTGGGTGCGGCCCAGTGGGCAGGCCATAACACCTGCATTGAAGATGGCGAGATCGATCTTGGGGTGATTATTAGCAAAGGTTTCACCAAAGCGGTTTACGCTCGGTAAGTCGGCCAGATCCATAAAGCCGATCTGCTGTGCGGGGATAATACCGTCGAGCGTTTTTGCCGCTCGATCAACGTCACGTGATGGTACAAACACCCGAGCCCCTGCGTCGGTGAGAGCTCTGACTGTCTCAACACCAATACCGGAGTATCCGCCGGTTACGAGCGCGACCTTTCCCGAAAGATTAAGATCAGCCATAACCTCACCCGCTTCAGGTTTGCTTCCGAAACCGGTCTCGATGGGGTGTTGCTGTTCTGAAATACTCATAGACCACCTTATTTTTTGCTTGTTATAAATATCTGTGAAAGACCGAAGGCCTCACTTACGAGGCATTTAATTAATAAGAGGTCCTGACACGGACCGCTCATACGAGGCTCGGGACCTCAGCCTTTTCCTCATTGCCTCGCAAATAGCGATAGCAGTGGATATTCTGTGCTCACAAACAGTATGTGAGAAAAATAAGGATAAAGGCATGTCATTAGAAACAATATTTAGCGTTTGTAGTGGTCTGGCGATCCTGGGTTGGTTGGGATTGGCCTTGGCACCCAAGTTAGACCTTACTCGTCGTTTATATCCCTCGGTCGTGGCGCCGCTCATGCTCGGTTTGGTGTATGCCTATTTGATGATCAGCTTTCAGGGCGAGGCGCCGCCTGAGGGGGGCTTTGGTACTTTGGAAGAGGTAAAGGCGCTCTTTAGTATCGACGCTCTGTTACTCGCCGGATGGATTCACTATTTGGCGTTTGATCTGTTTGTTGGCGCGTGGATCCTAAGGGACAGTCAGGACCATCAGATTAATCATTTCCTGATTTTGCCATGTCTTTTCTTCACTTTAATGGCCGGTCCAGTCGGCCTGCTCTTATACCTTGCTCTGCGTTTCTTAAAAGGTCAGCGACTCACATCCAGTTAAAAGCGCCGTAGCCTGTATTCACCGCAAGGAAAGTGAAGAGCGCCATGTTGCGTTGGTTTTGACGAAGGTAGGCTCCAGCAATCGCAACCGAATATCCAGCGCACCAGAGTGCAAACGAGATGACTGGGTCGAGCCACTTGGTGGTCATGCCTACCCCAGACACTACGGTGACGACGAGGGTAACGTTCTCCAAAAGGGCTGCGCGCGGATTGCTTGCCTCGGACATAATTTAGTGCTCCTGAGCTAGGTATTTCCCGTTAACTGGGTGACCGATATTCAGTCTCTTGTCAGGTTCTCCGCAATGGCATCAAGGAAGCCGTGCATGTCGACAATGCGCTCGTTTTCGGGCGCGGTTGTCTTGCCTTTCAAATCTCCCGTGATCGTGCCTTGTGCAACCGTCTCAATGAGTGCCGCCTTCAAACGCGAAGCATAGTCATTCAGCGCGGCGTTATCTTCCCTTACGGCCAGCTCTTCGAGAGCACTCGCAACCGCGAAAATCAATGCTGAAGAATTAAAATTGGCTTCTCTACCGTCGGTTTCTAAATAGCGCAGGTATAAATCGTGTGCGGTGCCATGAGGCGCCTCAAACAGTTTGGTGCCGTCCTTACTGATAATCACTGAGCTCGCCGTTGCAAGGCTTCCACCGAGCGCCGCAGAAATATCTGAGAATATATCGCCGTCCAAGTTTTGCGCCGGATAGAGTCCCCAGCGTGGCGGATCACAAATCATTTTGCTCAGCTGACGCGAGGGGCGCATGATCATGAAGGACGGTGGAGGAGTGTCCAGTGCTGCTAGTTCCTTTCTGATTTCGAGAATGATCGAGCTGTAGACTTCATCGTAATTTACAAACTCGCGCTTCAGTCCGAAATAGACCTCTTTTTTATTCAAAGCGGCGTCTTTAAATACTTGGCTTACCCAGTCCTTGATGGCCTCTCTGTCGTTGGACATGAAAAGAATCGGGTCGCCCGATTCGACATGGCGCGCGTGTTTCTCTTCGCCATCGACAATGACTTTGATGACACCTGTCTCGGGTGCCGGCAAGTTGTAACTACCGTACTGATCGCCACCGCCCGCACTCATGCGCGATATAGACACGTGGGCTTTACGCTCAGGTAGGCCGTAGCGTTTTAGCTGCTGGACTAATTTGAAGATTTTCATACCGCTGACATTGTCGGGTATGCCCCACAAGGCCCGCTCAGGTGGGTTGGAGACGATGCGCGCCGCCTGAGCATCAATGAGTTCGTAGTGGTAGCTCAAGCCCGCCGCCGCCACTTTGTCTTTGTAGTCTCGATCGTAGATTGCTTCGATGGCCGTTCGCATGACACCGTCGTAGCCCGAGACAACTGTGTCTTTGAGTCCGAGATAGATATCTCGGTTTTCATCAAGCGCGCGCTGGAAAAAGCGATGGGCCCAGGCCTCTACGTCCTCTAGACGGTTTGTGGCAAGCATCCATGGATCGCCTTTATTCAGCGCTCGGCGGTGGAGTTCAACCGGATCGCCGCTAGAGCCCACAAATACGACTTTGGCCACCCCAGTGGCATTCGAAAGCTCGCTGTAACTGAAGTCGAGCCCGCCCGTATCCATGGTATCGACTTCAATATCGCGATCTATCCAGTCCGGCCGGACACTTTTTAGATTGCGAAATTCAATATCCTCGCGCGTGATGTTACCGCTGATACCTTTTCGGATTGCACCGTTCGGCGACTTGGTTGCCAATGGATCAAGAGATGATTCGTTAATGTCAGGGTATTTCGCGAGTAGCTCGTCTAGCTGGGCGCGGTTCACAGTCATTCCGGCATTTTTGATGCCGATACCGTGCTGCTTCAGCGCAGCAATCGCGTCGTGAATTACCCGACCATTGCTGGTAAAACGTTTCGGTGCCGAGAGATCAATTTCAACCAGATTGATATCGAGTGGTAGTGTGACAAAACGCGCCAAGATTTCGGTAAAGGCGACTTGAGCCATCTCATCGCCGTGTAAAACAACCAACGACTTGGCCACTTTTATCTTGTCACTCACCTACTCATCCCCCTGTACGCTGATGACAGCATCTGGCGGCTGTCATTCTATGGCGCGCAGAGTAACGAATAGCCCCTCGAAACCCTAGGTTACTTTTCCACAACCGATGAACTCAGCGGAAAATAAGCAGGTTTAATTCGAAAATATCAGTTCGATTGATGTGATCGTATCAGCGAGGCTCCTCGAGGAGTGACCCGAAGAAAATACCGTTGACCAGTAACCGCTGCGAACCCCACCAAAAGGCACGAAATGTTGTGCTATCGAGACTCAAAATAACGGCTCCTTTACCTACCTGATTCACCACCAAGCCCGCTGAATTCGCTGCCAGCATTTGGTTCTCTGTGGACATATAGCCCGACAGCAGGGGGCTATCGGTATAGACGACCGGAGACGAGTAGGCATTGTCAGAGGGATTCATAAAGCGGTTTGTTGTTCTAAAGACAGCGAGTGCCTCCGACGCATAACCGAAGCCTAGCGGATGCGAAATATCAAGATTGCCTTGTAGTATGGATCCTCGCACTAAGGTGAACGCATACTCGTCCGACGCTGTCGCAAATGGCTTTCGTGCAGGTAGTAATTCGGCTTGGCTGAGAGCCTCGTCGCCACGTTCGATAGCTGTCTGCAGACTATCCTTTCGAACTTGCTCAGCAGTCTCTCGCCACGTTGCTGTGGCCAACCCTGCATCAGCGGCCCAGGCCACGGTTGACGCACCTTGAGCCCACAGTATGCCGCCGTCTTTGATGAAAGATTCTAGTTGTTTGGACACCCCTTCTAATCTCACTGGAGTGGTCATAATGACATGTGTGTAGTCATCTAAATTGACCCGGCTCAGGCGATTAGAGTCGACCATGGTCAGTGGCATATCCAAGCGTCTGTCGAGTAGGTGCCAAATTTCACCGGTGCCGTAGGCGGATGTACCCGGCCCTGTAACCATGAGTACTTTTGGCAGTGAGAGCACATCAAAGGCGCGACTGCCCAGATCAATGCCTTCAGGCGTGTAACTACTGGCGGCGGGGTATATCGCTAAACCTTCGGCCTGTGCCTCGGCCAGCAAGGACAGCACAGGCTGTGGAATAGATTCTTGTAGTTTGGGCGCCACAAAGAGCGTGCCATAGCCGAAGTTGATGCTGCCCTCGTTAGTGGTCAGCGCTGTGAAGGGTGCTGTGGCAACGCGGACGTTGGCGCCTGCTTCGAGCAAGTCGTAAAGCAATGCTGGGCTGGCCGAATCTCGCCAATCGATGAGGTAGCCAATAGCAGACTGTCCAAGTTTGGATTCATCATCATCCACTGACGTGGACATGGCCTCTGTTTTAGCATTTGTTACTGCATCACGCGTGTGCGAGAGGTTAAACGCCCAGGGAAGCGTCCAAGTCGAAACGTCATAAAATATGTTCTCCTCAAATTCGAGCTGTTCACGCCAGAGGGTTTCCAAATAGGTCGCTTGTGGCTGGTCGAGCGGGATAGCAATAGCCTCACCCGCCTTGAAGGTTTTTCCTTCAGCTGTCACGTCAGCGGTGAGAGCTTCAACCTCGATTTGGTGACCTCTCAAAATTCGGACAAACTCTCGTAAGCGTGTTGGATCGCCCTCTGCGCTTGCCAGATAGTACCCGCGCTTGCGCTTACGTTCAGTATAGAAGTTGCGCTGGTAGGCCAGTAGGTCGTCTTTGAGGGCTGCGGTGGCTTTTATCGATGAAAGCGAGGCCCTGAACTGATTTGAAATGCTGAACGGAAAGGTGAGCTTACCGTTAACAGTGTCCTGCACTGCACCGCGTGAGGAGGGCTGCTCAAATAAAATACCGACGGTGCCGAATAGGTCGGGGTAAGTTGAGCCTTTACCCATGAAGAAGTCGTCGTAGCCCTCCTCGGTGAAAAAGCGGATTCCCTCAGCGTCGAAGGCTTGTGCGTGATACTCACCGATTTTGGCTGTCAGGACCTGATTGATGTCCGGAGTTAGGGGATTGGTCCGCTCGGGCTTGCCGGGCATGAAAAAGAAATTGCTGTTGCTCCCTTGCTCGTGAAAATCCAGCTGCACGTTGGGTTTCCACTCGTGGAACAGAGCGAGTCTTCCTCGGCTCTCTGGGTGCTGATGGGGTAGCCAGTCGCGGTTGAGATCGAACCAATAATAGTTAGTGCGGCCATTAGGGATGGCCTCGGTATGTTCGCGATCATTGGGATCGTTACTCGGATTAATGCCTCTGTGTGCATTAGTCCAATTCGCGAACCGATCGAGTCCATCAGGATTGAGCATTGGGTTGAAAATAATGATCACGTTCTCAAGTTGCGACAGCAGGTTCTCGTCTGTGGTCGCAGCTAGATAGTAAGCGACCAGTGGTGTCGCGTTAGCGCCACTTGGCTCGTTTCCATGAACGCTATACATCATGTGTAGCACAGCAGGTTGTTCGGAAAGCTCGAGGTCAGCGTTTGGATCGATAATCGCCGCCCGCGCTGCTTTGAATTCATCCAGACGCGCCAGATTTGCTG
Organism: uncultured Alteromonadaceae bacterium; assembly: GCA_913064725.1. GTDB lineage: Bacteria > Pseudomonadota > Gammaproteobacteria > Pseudomonadales > Halieaceae > Luminiphilus. The sequence continues at coordinate 5,995 of CAJYAI010000081.1, forward strand.
GCGAGGAAATGGCATAGCTGACGAGTGCTCGCCCTCCATAGCTTTTCGCATGCTCACCTAGCGATACGATCCGTGGCGAGGCGTCTGCCAAGGTATTCAGATATCTCACTATCTCGTGGTGATACCAGTGCCGCTCGCCAACTTTAACACCGGTCACGGCCTCGGGTGCGGGAATGGACGGATCGAGTGCGGGGACTTCGGATAGCACGTCATTTAGCGACAAGCCCGCCGCATTGGCGCCCATGCCGAGGGCTGCTAAAAGCACAAAAAGTAGTTGTTTCATAACGAATCCTTTGTGGCCTATCCACGATCATAGCGGTTCTGTGGCAGCTTGAGTGAATTCAATGCTGTCGTCAGGGTTCACTCCATTGTAGTCTCAGAACCATGAGCGTCTCAGTCAGATAGCTCAGGAGCGAACCATGAGTGAAAAAAGTAAGGTCAGTGTGGGTCGAAAAGTCGCTTACGGCTTTGGCTCAATCGCTTATGGGGTGAAAAATAACGGTTTCGATTATTTCTTTCTCATTTTTTACAGTCAGGTCATGGGTGTCAGTGCCTACCTCGTCAGTCTTGCCTTATTGATTGCGCTGGTTGTTGACGCCCTAAGTGATCCGTTGATTGGGTACATGTCCGATAACACGCGGTCACGCTGGGGTAGGCGCCATCCATTTATGTATGCGGCCGCCTTGCCCGTTGCCGTCGCCTACTATTTTGTCTGGAACCCGCCCTCTGGACTCGAGGGTGATGCACTGTTTCCCTACATTGTTACGGTCGCCGTCTTGGTCCGAACGCTGATAACGCTTTATGAGATTCCGAGCTCCTCGCTGGTTGCGGAAATGTCCGATGACTATGATGAGCGCACAACCATGCTCAGTTACCGGTATTTCTTCGGATGGACAGGTGGGACCTTAATGGGCGCATTCGCCACGATAGTGGTGCTCGTGCCGACTGAGACGATCAGTAATGGGATGTTTAACGTAGAGGCG
>CAJYAI010000082.1 GCA_913064725.1 uncultured Alteromonadaceae bacterium
TTCATTTTCTGAATCTTACCTGTGGCCGTGTGGGGCATCTCCTCGATGTACTGCACGTCGTCGGGAATCCACCATTTAGCGATCTTACCGTCCAAGAAGCCTTTCAGCTCATCAGGCGATACGTCGCCCTCACCATTCTTCACTACGATTAACAGCGGACGCTCGCCCCACTTGGGATGAATTCGACCGATTACCGCAGCTTCCGCCACCATAGGATGACCGGTCGCACAGTTCTCAACTTCAATCGATGAAATCCACTCGCCGCCAGACTTAATAACGTCTTTGGTACGGTCCGTAATCGACACATTGCCATTAGCATCAATACTGGCAACATCGCCGGTTTCAAACCAGCCGTCCTCCTCGTGGGCAGAACTGCCCTCCAGCTTAAAATAGCTCGAGCAAATCCAAGGGCCTCGGACTTTGAGGGCGCCGAACGCCACGCCATCCCACGGCAACTCTTTATTGTCGTCGTCTGTAATCTTTACCTCGACACCGAAAATAGGCTGACCTACGTTGGTGCGAATAGCCGCGAAGCTGTCTGCATCGAACTGGTGACGTCGCGCGCCTGATGAGTTAGAGGTGCCCAGCGGACTCATTTCCGTCATGCCCCAGGCATGACGTGTATCGACACCGTAAGTATCAAACTCCTCCATCACAGAGAGTGGGCACGCCGAGCCGCCCACCACAACACGCTGCAGTGTCTCAACGCGCTGACCACTGGATCGCAAATGTGCCAAAAGATTGAGCCAAACCGTCGGTACGCCTGCCGACATAGTGACGCCTTCCTCGTTAATTAAGGCCGCAAGCGTCGGCCCATCACCCATTTTGTTGCCGGGCATGACCATCTTCGCCCCTGCCACCGGACACGCGTAGGGATTACCCCACGCGTTAACGTGGAACATAGGCACGATGGGGAGAACCACGTCAGCCGACGAGATATTCATCGAATCGGGCATCATGGTTGCGTAAGTATGCAGAACCGTGGATCGGTGGCTGTACAAAACGCCCTTAGGATTGCCTGTCGTCCCGGACGTGTAGCACAACGCGCAGGCGTCGTTCTCGTCAATTGCCGGCCACTCGTAGGTGCTCGCCTGACCCGCTAACAGGTCCTCGTAGCAATGCACGTTGCTTACCGCCGTCTCTGGCATGTGCTCGGCCGTGGTCATGACTACCCAGCCCTTCACACCCGTGCATTGGGGTGCTACTTGCTCAATGAGCGGCCAGAAATCAGGATCTAAAAAGACATACTGATCTTCTGCGTGATTGATTATGTAGACAATCTGCTCAGGAAAGAGCCTAGGGTTAATCGTATGACACACATAACCTGCGCAGGCAGCAGCGTAGTAGGTTTCGAAGTGGCGATAGTCATTCCAAGCAAGCGTGGCAATGCGATCACTCTGCGCCAAGCCCCACGCATTCATAGCGTTGGCTAGCTGACGAACACGGGCAAAGGAGTCGGCATACGTGTAGCGATGGCGAGGGTTGTCGCGCGTTACAGAAACGATCTCTTGCGCCCCATGAACGCGCTCCGCGTGCTCCATAATCGACGTGATTGTCAGTGGAAAATCCATCATTAAGCCTTGCATGATCTACCTCTCTATCGGGCTGTTATCGTTAGTATGTGGTTAGCGGCCTACTGCGTTAGAGACCAGATGCCGGCGCTCTGGCACGCACGGCCATCAACTTCAAGTTTTAATAAATGAGCAAGCAGCGAGAGCTGGGCCCACCGATGCATAGTCTCTGGCACGTCATCGTATACCGATACCACCAGTGTTTCGATAGGCACAGGGCCACTTCGCCCAAGATTTGCCACCACTTTTGCTTCTCGCATTAATCGGTGCCGAACCAGTTTCTCAACCTCGTCACGACAACCTGGAATGATCTCACCGTGCCCCGGAGCGATGGCCTTTACATCGTAGTCAAGCAGCCGCTGCAGAGACTCAATATAGTCTTTCATATTACCGCCGGGCGGGACTATCACGACCGTAGAGCCGTTCATGATGTGATCGCCAGCGAAGACCATCCCCTCTTCTTCGAGTAAGAAACAGTAATGATTATCGACATGACCGGGCGTATGAATGGCCCTTATCGACCAATCATGCCCTGCGATTACCGCGTCTTGCTCGAGGTGAATGTCAGGCTGAAAGGTCAGGTCTTGGTGTTGATCATCGGCAGTCACCGCACCAATCATGGGCACTTCTAGTTCTCGGGCAAGGTGGGCCGCCGCCGGCGAATGATCTGGGTGGGTGTGTGTGCATAAAATATGCCGTATTCGTCCGTCGCCGACTTTGAGGATGTGCTCAATATGCTCGTCGATGGCGGGTCCGGGATCGATCACTGCCAACTCATCTGTACCCACGATGTAGGTGTTGGTTCCCGGCCCTGTCATAACACCCGGATTAGGCGCGACAAGCCGCTGAATGCGGGGTGATATTCTCACTGCCTCGGCGTATTCCTGCATCTCAACTTACCATCTGACTAATTGTCACAGCGGGGTCAACATCAGCATCATAATCAACGCCCTCCACCTCGAAGCCGAAGAGCTGAAGGAACTCTTCTTTATACCCGGCAAAATCCGATAGCGTGTCGAGATTGTCAGTATCAACTTTATCCCAGAGTGCGGCCACATCAGCTTGCACCGCCGGCAGTAACTCCAAATCATCAACGCGCAGGCGTCCCTCATCATCGTGCGCTTTGTCACCGTAGAGCGCCTCTCGAAACAGACGATCGATTTGCTCAATACACCCTTCATGAGTTCCTCGGGCCTTCATGACTTTAAACAAGATGGCCAGGTATATCGGCATAGCCGGTATCGCGGCAGACGCCTGTGTCACAACTGCCTTAAGTACGGATACTCTGGCATCGCCTCCTTTCGAAGCCAGTCGCTCGCGAATCGCCACAACCCGCTTATCGAGGTCTTTTTTAGCCGCACCAATGGTGCCGTGCCAGTAAATATCCCAGGTAATTTTCTCTCCAATGTAGGTATATGCCGTGGTCTTGGCACCGTCAGCCAACACACCTGCGTCGTCCAGCGCCTCGATCCACATTTGCCAATCTTCGCCACCCATCACCGCAACCGTATTATCGATCTCCGCTTGCGTCGCAGGCTCCAGGTGAAATTCCTGAATGGTGCCCTTATCCGTATTGATGCCCTTTTGAACCGCTGCCGACCCTATAGGCTTCAGTGTTGAGACGTGCACATCTCCCGTCACGGGATGGGTACGACGCGGCGCCGCTAAGCTGTAAACCACCAGATCAATCTGCCCCAGATCTTCCTTAATCAGATCAATAACCCGCGACTTCATTTCGGCTGAAAAGGCATCGCCGTTTATGCTCTTTGCGTAAAGACCTGCATCATCAGCATAACGATGAAACGCGGCAGAGTTGTACCACCCTGCTGTACCGGGCTTCCTCTCATTACCCTCTTTCTCAAAAAACACTCCGATCGTCGAGGCACCAGATCCGAAAGCCGCGGTAATTCGTGATGCCAAACCGTAGCCGGTGGATGCACCGAGCACCAAAACGCGCTTGGGACCATCAACCATGTTGCCACTAGCAGTCACGTGATCAATCTGGCGCCGGACGTTCTCGTCACAGCCCACAGGATGAGTTGTTGTGCACAGGAATCCACGAACTTTTGGTTTGATAACCATCGATTTAACTCTCACTGTAAATTTCACTGGGAAAGTCTAGCATGCGAGGCAGGTTTCGTTAGAGACTAGCCGTGGCTTCGAGGTGCAACCTCGGTCCATTTCATTAATAACGATAACGGAGAAACACGATGCAAGAATTCAATCCTATTTTAGGACCTGCGGCAGTACTCGCCACGTGGTCAGTTATTATGGTTTTTATCTACGTCGCGCGGGTATTGGGAACCGGGGCGAAACTCGGAGACTTGCCTGCTGGTTTCAGAGGTCCAGATGGCGAAGCTGACGCGCCGGACAAAATGAAGTGGACCCGTCATAACTACGAACATCTAATGGAACAGCCCACGGCTTTTTACGCTATCGTCATTATCCTCGCGATGGTTGGTGATACTTCTACTGTTTCATTGTATGCGGCCTGGACCTACACAATAGCGCGTGTCCTCCACAGCCTTTGGCAAATGCAAGTCAACACCATACCTGTGCGGTTTCTACTGTTTTTGATCGCAACACTGGCGTTGACCATGCTCGGCGTCCATGCGGTCATGTTCACGCTGGGTCTCTGATAACAGTTGCCTGTGGTCGACTTGCCAAGGCTGGCAAGTCGACCAAATTATGCTTTTCCCTAAAGTGTGTCCTCTGGCGTCGTTGACGTGATCAAGTCGTTCTATCTCATCAATACCGTAACGCGGTCATCGAAGCGTAATGCGTAATGCGTAATGCGTAATGCGTAATGCGTAATAAAATTACATAAATTCTATATTTTTGTGTTTTTAATCGCTCATTTTGTATTTTTATTACATAATGGCGGCGTTCATCTGTGGGGGAATTGCCGCTATGCATGCGGACATTACGCGAGTAACGCGCGCTATCGAGGATCGAAGTCAAGATTTACGCGACGAATTCCTTGGTGATATTGACGCCATGCGCCAAAGTGCGCCTGATCGCAAACAGCTCAGCTGCGGCAATCTCGCTCACGGCATGGCTGCCTGTTCGAGCGATGATAAAACCGTCATAAAGATGATGGACTCGGCTAACATCGCCATCGTCACAGCGCACAATGACATGCTCTCCGCGCACGAGCCCTACAAGGACTACCCTGATCGCATTAAAGCCGCTGCGCGACGTGTCGGTAGTACCGCCCAAATAGCCGGCGGCGTCCCCGCCATGTGCGACGGTGTTACTCAAGGTCAGTCAGGCATGGAGTTGAGCTTGTTCAGCCGAGATATTATCGCGCAAGCAACCGCAGTATCGCTATCTCATCAAATGTTCGACGCCGCACTGTTGCTTGGCGTCTGCGACAAAATCATTCCGGGCCTGCTGATCGGTGCACTGCAATTCGGTCACCTCCCGGTCATGACTGTGCCGGCCGGTCCGATGACCTCAGGTCTGCCGAACAAAGAAAAAGTGCGGATACGCCAACTTTTCGCTGAAGGCAAAATTGGTCGTGAGGAATTACTCGAGGCCGAGAGCGCCTCTTACCACTCGCCCGGCACTTGCACCTTTTATGGCACTGCAAACAGCAACCAAGTAATGGTTGAGGCAATGGGGCTGCAATTACCCGGCAGTTCATTTGTGAATCCGGGTACGCCGCTGCGCGATGCACTGACCGACTTTGCCGCAGAGCACATTACCCGCATAACAGCCAAAAGCCGCGATTATCGTCCAATGGCGCATGTTGTCGACGCTCGAGCACTGGTTAATGCGCTCGTAGCATTGCTGGCCTCCGGTGGATCGACAAATCACTGCATTCACCTTATCGCTATTGCGCGAGCGGCCGGATATCGCATGACCTGGTCTGACTTTGACGCCATCTCCGAAGTGACGCCACTCATTGCTCGGGTGTACCCCAACGGTTCGGCCGACGTGAACCATTTCCACGCAGCTGGCGGCACGGGTACGTTATTTAAGGCACTGCTTGATGAAGGCTTAATGCACGGCGATGCGAACACCTGCTTCGGCCAAGACTTTTCCGACTTTTGCCAAGAGCCCAGCTTGATGAACGACGAGATCACTTGGCAACCTGTCGCAGAAGAAAGCCTCGACCCCGAAATCCTCACTACACCTCGTCGCCCCTTTGCGCCCAATGGTGGCGTCAAACTCTTACAAGGCAATCTGGGGCGAAGTGTCATCAAGACCTCTGCCGTGCAATCCGAGCATCACATTATTGAAGCGCCCGCGGTTGTTATTGACGATCAAGACGACCTAAAGCCACTTTTTGAGGCGGGTGCGCTGGACAAAGACTGTGTAGTTGTAGTGCGCTTCCAAGGCCCCGCAGCAAATGGTATGCCCGAGCTTCACAAGCTGACACCGATGCTCGGTGTGCTTCAAGATAAGGGCCATAAAGTTGCGTTAGTCACTGATGGCCGCATGAGTGGCGCCTCAGGCAAGGTACCTGCAGCCATTCACTTGGTACCGGAGGCATCGAAAGGTGGCGCTCTCGCCAAAATTCACAATGGCGATCTCATTCGCTTAGACGCCACAACCGGCGTATTGTCCGCCATTATCGATGAGCGCACGATGACTGAGCGTGAGTTAGCCACAGCGCCTTTGACGGCGAGGACGGTTGGACGAGGGTTGTTTGGAAATAATCGACGGGCGGTGAGTAGCGCAGAAGAAGGCGCGTCTTCACTATTTAACTGAGATTGCATATGTCAGATTCGACGCATATCCCCACTCATTATCATCTCGTCGGTGACATCGGCGGCACCAATGCGCGATTTGCGTTTGTACCCCCTGGCGCTCATCGACCGACAGCGCTGGCAAAGTACCTGGTAGCAGACTTCTCGTGCTTTGATGATGTAATGGCGCGACTGCTGGCGGACTGGCGCCAACTTGGACTACCTGAGGCAGGGCCCGATAAGACCTGCTTTGCGGTCGCAGCGCCTCCTCACCTCGATACCATCAGTTTCACCAACAGCCCGTGGCGATTTGATCGAGCGCTGCTAGAGCGACATCTACAACGTTCTAGCATCACTATTATCAATGATTTTGCGGCGGTTGCTCGTGCTCTACCCGCACTAACAGACAGCGATGTCGAGCAAATTGGTGTGGGCACGTCCAGCGCCGGCGCTCCCATGGTCGCCATTGGTCCGGGTACGGGCACTGGGGTGGCGACGGTGGTTTACGACAGTAACGAAAACCCGCTTGTCATTGGCGGTGAGGGCGGTCATGTTGATTACGCACCCATTAGCGACATGGAGTTTGATGTTTTAAAGCGGTTGCGTGC
>CAJYAI010000083.1 GCA_913064725.1 uncultured Alteromonadaceae bacterium
TTTGCTGGATCCGAACTTCAAGGTAAAACCCTCGGTGTTTTGGGCTTGGGTGCCATCGGAAGCCTCATCGCACGACTCGGACTTGATTTGGGAATGGAGGTCATCGGCTACGACCCTGCCATTTCGGTAGAAGCCGCCTGGCGCCTGCCAAGCTCGGTCAAAAAGATGGAGAACATGCAGTCCTTGTTTTCTCGCGCTGATTACGTGTCGCTCCACATCCCGGCAATTGAAAGCACCAAGGGCTTAATCAACTCTGAATCACTCGCCTACTTCAAACCCGGCGCATGCCTGCTGAATTTCGCTCGCGAACACATTGTTAATACCGAGTCTGTTGTCGATGCCTTGGATAATCAGCGACTTCGGCGTTATGTGACGGACTTCCCAAGTCCTATGCTTCGGAACCGACGAGACACCATTCTAATGCCTCATATCGGCGCAAGCACCTCTGAAGCAGAGGAGAATTGCGCCATTATGGCGGCGGATCAATTAAAAGCTTTTTTAGATCAGGGCAATATCAAGAACTCGGTTAACTTCCCGCCAATTGAGTTAGAGCGCACCACCGAGGCCCGACTTACCGTAACCAATATCAATGCACCCGGAACGCTGAGCCTTATTTTGAACGTGCTCGGCGATGCAGATCTCAACGTGGTGGACCTGCTGAACAAAAGCCGCGGAAACGTGGCCTACAACCTCATCGACCTGGATATTATTCCGAGTGGCGCGGTTTTGGACAAGCTTCGCTCAGTTGAGGGGGTAATCAATGTGCGCTTCCTCGGAAAACCATGCTCGCTGTAGGACTGCGACCTTTCGACGGTATCACCCCCTTGGGCATCGCGATAAAGCTGGAAAATTCGTCATCGCGATCGAAATCCGACCTGTCATAACGCGACGTGTTGCTGAATCGAGATGGTTTATGCGGTCACTGTCAGCGCACAATATGTTGCGCGATGGTGAATTGGGTTACATTTATTGGCCAGTACCTAGATCAGGGCCTCGATTTGGACGACTCTGCATCAGCGTTCAGATAAGCGCTTGGCTAGTTACTTTGCTTGATATTTTTCACCAACGAATTTCGGAGACAACACCATGGCGCACCGTCAACTCGCATCAGTGAACATAGCTCTAGCGCTACTAACGTCGTTCATTGTGCCAACCGCTGTCGCAGCGCCGATCGTTCAACCGGGCGCGCCCGGTAAAGGCGTGCAGATACTATCGGCAGAGGAAGCCGTGCAGATCACCGATACGAGCTATTCACCCGCGGATGTCAATTTCATGCAAATGATGATTCCGCACCACGCTCAAGCACTGGACATGGCCGAACTGGTTGACACTCGGACCAACCGCCCCGAACTGGTCGAAATAGCCGGGCGCATCAAAGCATCGCAAAGCGATGAAATTGAGTTTATGGAAAGCTGGCTTACCGACCGAGCTGAGTCTCCTATGGCACACGGTCACCACATGCTGAGTTCGCATCACAAAATGGACATGGGCATGGCGACACCAGAGCAGATGGTCTCGTTGAGTGGTGCGCAGTCAGTGGATTTTGATCGGCAGTTTCTGGCCCTGATGATCCGCCACCATGAAGGTGCTGTTGATATGGTCAAAGATCTGCTTGACCAACCCGGCTCTGCCTACGATCCATTGCTCTATGAATTTGTCGGCGATGTGAAGAACGATCAGCTGGTTGAAATCGAGAGAATGAATGCCCTTTTGGTGACGTTGTCCGATGATCCCCGAGCCAATTTAAAACCGGGACTCACTGATGCCGGCGTTGCCATCAAAAATATGACCCTGGTCGCTTCGCTGCCCAAACCTGACGGATTTGTAGACCCTAATAACCCCGGAGAAATCTCCAAGGGAGAAGTGGATGCCAGTACTGACGAGACGGGAGCGGAAGATAAAAAAGCCTCTCCAATTGAGGGCGGGTCGCGCAAACGATCGCCACTCCTTAGCTTTTCAAACACAGACATGGCCTTCTCGGGAGACACTTTGGTCGCCGGAAGTTACCACGGCTTCAATGTCTATAACTTGGGAGAGAACGGAGTCCCTGATTTGTTGAGCTCCGTCGTCTGCCCCGGTGGGCAAGGCGATGTCAGCATTGTTGGCGACCTACTCATTATGTCAGCTCAAGAAACTCGCGGTCGTCTTGACTGCGGGTTACAGGGTGTCGCAGACGATGTCAGCGCCGAGCGTTTCCGAGGAATTCGAATTTTCGATATCAGTAACTTGGAGGCTCCCGTTCAAGTGGGCGCTGTACAAACCTGCCGTGGTTCGCACACCCACTCCGTAGTGTCAGGTCCCGGAGAAGACGGCAAGATCATCGTCTATAACTCGGGCACCTCAAGTATTCGTGAACGAGAAGAGATGGAGAGTTGCTTCGACGACTCGCCAGGTGACCCAAGAACGGCTCTCTTTAGGATAGACGTCATTGAAATCCCGGTGGATGACCCGGCCTCGGCGCGCATCGTTCACAGCCCCACCGTTTTCGCGGATGAAGCGTCGGGGGCACTTGCAGGCTTGTGGCGTGGCGGCGATCACGGCGACGACACGCAGGAGACACGCGCAACCGATGAATGCCACGACATCACGGTATTCCCGTCTAAACAAATAGCCGCAGGTGCCTGCTCAGGTAACGGTATACTGTTTGATATCAGCGATCCGCTAGATCCAAAGCGTATCGATGCCGTCTCAGATCCCGGCTTTGCATACTGGCACTCAGCTACTTTTAATAACGATGGTACAAAAATTTTATTTACCGATGAGTGGGGCGGCGGTGGTCGTGCTCGCTGTCGCGCCTTTGATCCTCTCGACTGGGGGGCAGATGCGATCTACGACATTGAAGACGGCAAACTGGAGTATCGCAGCCACTTTAAGATGCCCGCGCCGCAGCGCGAATTCGAAAACTGCGTTGCCCACAACGGATCCATCATTCCCGTGCCGGGCCGCGATATCTTTGTCCAGGCCTGGTACCAGGGTGGTATTTCGGTCATCGACTTCACCGACTCGGAAAATCCGTTCGAGATAGCCTACTTTGATCGAGGCCCGATTGACGAAGAAGAGCTGGTTACGGGCGGTTTCTGGTCTACCTACTGGTATGGCAATCGCATCTATGGAACTGAAATCATTCGGGGTCTTGACGTCCTAGCCCTCGAAGCCAGTGAGTACATTAGTGATAACGAAATCGCCGCCGCCGGGCTTGCTGATTTTGACGGTGTGTTCAATCCTCAGCAGCAATTCCCGGTGAGTTGGCCAGACCATCCCGTCGTGGCCCTTGCGCTGTTAGATCAACTTGCAAGACACAACCCTGCCTCAGCTAAGTTGGTCCAAGAAGCAACAAATGCGCTCAAGGAGCTGGGGGATGCATTTGAATCAAATGAGGTGAGCTCTCGTGACGTCAGAAAAATCGTGAGGATGGCCGATAGAATAGCGGGCCTTGACGCTGGCAGCTCTGCATCGCGGGCGATGATCGCGGTCGCGAATCGATTGCGCTGATCCCGATCTGTGAACAGTCATACTCCAGCACAAACCCGATGGGATCAACTCACGCGATTTATCACAGCGCGCGTTTTTTGGTGGGCTATTGCGGGTCTCGGATTTGGTATGTTCGGCGCGGCGCTTTACTGGCAATACGCGTTGGATGAGGCCCCCTGTCAGGTGTGCATTCAGGCGCGTCTCTGGGTTGTCGCGATCGGTTTTCTTGGCGTCATTATGGCGCTGACAGCTAGAAGGCGCATGCTTTACGGCTTAGGTTACACCCTGCTTTTGGGATGCAGCATCGGCTTGGCAGAGCGGTCCTATTATCTCTACGAAATCGAGAACTTCCGAGGCGATGGCAGCTGTGAGTTCACCTTGGGCATGCCGGACTGGTTCGCCGTAGATCGGTGGTTTCCTGCCCTTTTTGAAGTCAGAAATATCTGCTCGTATACGCCCGATATTGCCTTTGGTATCAGCATGGCGGAGGCCCTACTTGGCGCATCTCTCGCGATTGGCTTAGCCTGCCTGATAGGGGGAGTCGGCCTAGGTCAGCGCCGCGACACGCTCGCCTAAGGCTTATACATGCCCCTGGGAAAGTTATGCGACGTAACAGGCATGAGAAGCATTGAACGCCACTGAGCTTGAGCAAAACACCCACATCACACCCACGTGCTAATACACAGCGCCATGCACGCTCAGGTGCCTGACAAAGTGGCGCGCCGAATCACCACGTGAATGACAATTTGGGCAACGCTACGCGTTTATGCGAGCGCTCTCACGGTCATCAAGGTAGGCCCGAAACGCAGAGGTGTACTGCAACGACCAAAAGACAATGTAAATAGCGAACAGTGCCGTCAAGTTGACCCCGTGAAGCAGCGTCGCAATCAGAAACATGCCCAACACCATTGCCCCCTGCACCGTGAGCGAGACCACAGCTGGAATATCAATCAAAATCTTGTCCATAATAACTCTCCTTGTCGTGGTGTCTTAACCCATAAAGGCTAATACCTATGCTTAACACAACGATGACATCATTTGTCACATTGGGTTGTCTGCCGTGTAATCTGGCTCTCCGCATGTGCCCCCATCTCACCATACACTCTTAATACACCCATCATACAAGAGGCATTGCAGAACAGACGGCTTGATACGGGACGACTACTGACTCAGGATCAATAATCTCAGAACTGAATCTAACACCATGGCATTTTTAGCTCATCCAGCCCTACGTTGCCCGCTTGACGGCTTACCGTTAACCCAGACCCAGAGTTCACTTGTCTGTGCGGAAGGTCACGTCTTTGATATTGGCAAACCCGGCTACGCAAATCTGTTGGGCGCGCAAGACAAACGCTCAAGGGCACCCGGCGACTCTCGCGACATGGTCGCGGCGCGGAGTGCATTTTTAGGCGCTAGGTTCTATGAGCCTATTGCTGACGCATTAATGACACAGGTCACGACTCGCCTCGATACTGGCATCACGGTGGTAGACGCGGGGTGCGGAGACGGCTACTACCTCGACTGGATTCAAAACGCTGCGCCAGTGCCAGTGAACACAATCGGCTTTGATATTTCCAAGTGGGCCGTTCAGCGCGCGGCAAAACGCTGCGATGGCACCTGGCTTGTCGCAAGCAATCGGCGTGTGCCGTTGGCGGACTCCAGTGCCGATGTGCTTTTGGATATGTTCGGATTTCCCGACTACGGATCCTTTCTCAGAATACTGGTGCCGGGCGGCGCGCTGATTCGTATAACGCCTGCCGCGAATCACTTGATAGAACTGCGCAAGATCATTTATCCGGCACTTAAAGAGCAGCCCGAACGGGCCTCCTATCCTGCCCTGCTGGGGATTGAATCGCATAACCGAATCACTTACCAAGTCGATTTGCAATCCGACGACATCGCCAATCTGCTGCTGATGACACCCCATATGTTCCGAGCACCAAAAGACGGCCTGATAAAGGCTACATCTCTGGCAGAGCTCAGTGTAACCATCGACGTTGCTATCGACGTGCTGACATTGACTACCTAAGGCCCTGAAAATAAGACCCTATAAATTATCGGTGTTAGCGTGAGCATAAGCCCAAAGGTTGACTCCGCCCATCTTTCGCCTATGGTTAGGGCATAGCAAATGACGTATGACCGAGCGATCAAATTAGTGCGTCAGTAATAAGAAACAAGCTGCGAGGAGATTCCCATGAACCAAGCATTGAAAACACATCAACTTCCCGGTCACGAACTGGCGTATAACACTGCTTTGGAAGACATCGACCCATCCAATCCCCTGCTTTGGCCTAAGCAAGAGATGTGGGGCATTTTTGAGCGCTTGCGCAATGAGGATCCGCTGCACTTCTGTAAAGAAGGCTGGATGTCGGATGAGCGGCCCGAGGACATGGAACCTGTTGGTCCCTACTGGTCTGTGACGCGCTACGAGGACATCATGGCGATCGATACAGATCATCATCGCTTTTCATCGGAACCCGCGATCGTCCTACCCAACCCCGCTGAGGACTTTCCGCTGCCAATGTTCATAGCGATGGATCAACCAAAGCATGATATTCAGAGGCGTACTGTCGCTCCCATTGTCGCTTCACCCAGTTTGTCGCAAATGACCTCAGTCATCCGCGAGCGCACGCGGCTTGTTCTCGACAGCGTGCCAATCGGTGAGGAGTTTGACTGGGTCGATACGGTCTCGATAGAGCTAACCACCATGATGTTGGCAACCTTGTTTGATTTTCCACTCGAGGATCGTCGTAAGCTCACACGCTGGTCCGATGTGGCGACGGCGGGTCCTGAGACCGGCATTGTTGAAAGCGAGGAGCAACGACGTGCGGAACTCATGGAATGTGTCGAGTACTTCATGGGGCTTTGGCAGCAACGCATCGGTGGCAGTGGTCACGACCTGATTACCATGCTCGCGAATGGCGAGAGTACGCGCGATATGGACGCCACGGAGTACTTAGGTAATTTAATATTGCTAATCGTTGGCGGGAATGACACCACGCGTAACTCCATGTCGGCATCGGTTTACGGGTCGCACTTATTCCCCGATCAGTGGGACAAAGTCAAAGCTAACCGAGACCTTATCCCCAACACTGTTGCCGAGGTCATTCGTTGGCAGACGCCGCTCGCCTACATGCGTCGTACCGCACTCGAAGATGTCGAGATGCATGGTAAAACCATTAAGAAAGGCGACAAGGTCGCCATGTGGTACGTGTCGGGAAACCGCGATGAACGAAAGTTCTCAAACCCTAACGTCTTAGACTTTGAGCG
>CAJYAI010000084.1 GCA_913064725.1 uncultured Alteromonadaceae bacterium
ATCGACTCTTTCACGTTCACGTGCCTCGAACTCCTTGCTCACGCGACCCAGCGTTGAGCGAGCGAGACCAGATAATAACGTTGAGGACAATCAGTCCTGATGTAAGGACGAAAAACAGCAGCATTCCCCCGCTCTCGACACTCCGCGCTAAGCCTACCGGTGAGAACAACAGATAAATGAAGATGACGCAGGACAGCAAGGTAGATGAGCAGGCTCCAGCGAATCGCCAGGGCGTCATATCTACGGGCGCGGTTTGGACGATGACTCTGACCTGCCGTGGTCGCCATTGGCCTACGAGTAGCAATAGGCCAATCTCCGCTGCAAATAAAATGGCATAGAGATGAAGGAAGTGCAGATCAACTGCGTCCTTAAAGACGAATTGCAAAAGACCGTAGGCGATAATATGAAACGCGATGGCAAGTTTTACGGCAACTGCCGGGACATGTGTGGTCAGCATGCCAACCAGCACAACGGCAATGATGGGAATGTTGTAGAAGCCGGTAAAAATTCGAATTATTTGCCAGAGCCCTTCGGGTGCGTATTGAAGAAGGGGTGCGATACCCAGCGAGATCACCGCAATGCCAACGCTGCAAACTTTGGCGATGGATACCAGAGCCTTGTCGGACAGTGTCGCTTTGGTGAGCGGCTGAATAACATCCAGTGTGAGCATGGTCGCCGCGCTGTTGATCAGTGAATTGAATGAGCTAAACACAGCGCCTAGCAATACCGCCAAAAAGAATCCAAGTGCCCAGACCGGTAGGGTATCTTTGACCAGTTGCGGATAGGCGAGGTCTATTGAGCCCAGATTTGGACCATAAAGGTGGTAGGCGATGACACCGGGGATCATCATAAAAAAGGGCACTAGTACTTTGAAATAGCCCGAGAGCAAAACGCCTTTTTGACCCTCGGCGAAACTGCGCGCAGCGAGCGTTCTCTGAATGACATATTGGTTAGAGCACCAATAAAAGAGATTGGCGAAAACCATGCCAGTGAACACCGTGCCAAAGGGCGTTGGATCTGAAGCACTTCCGATAGCATTTAGCTTTTCTGGATGGTTGGTCGTGATAATGCCGATACCAGAGATGACATCCCCACCCAATAAGGCGAGTCCCAACAGCGGCACGGTGATGCCCACGATCAGCAGACCAATGCCGTTTATAGTGTCCGAGACAGCGACTGCTTTTAGGCCCCCCAAAATCGCATAAAGGGCCCCCGTGGCGCCGATGACAAAAACCGTAAGCACCAACGATGTGCTGTAGTCTACGCTGAGCATCTGCGGCACATCGAAGAGCTTTAGAACGGCAACTGATCCCGAGTAGAGGACGCTGGGTATGGTCACCAGACCGTAGCCCAGAAGGAATAGGACTACACTCATGCGACGAACATCGTCGTCATAGCGATCGCCCAGAAATTGCGGGAGCGTCGTAAAGCCACCTCGCAAGTACCGGGGTAAAAAAAAGAATGCCATCGCAATAGTCGCAACCGCTGCCGTGACCTCCCAGGCCATGGAGCTCATATTGAACCCATAGGCCGATCCGTTAAGTCCGATCAGTTGCTCCGCTGAGAGATTGGTTAGCAGTAGCGAGCCGGCAATGAATGGCGCGCTTAATCCCCGGCCAGCCAGAAAGTATCCATCGCTGTCTTGCGTGGTAGATCGCGACTTCAGGTACGAAAACCAGCCCACTGCGCTCATAAAGAGCAGGCAAGTCGAACCGACGGTAATTAATTCGGCAGCAGTCAAAACAATTCCTCGGTCGCAGGGTGTGGAGCATAAGTACTCAGTGCTCGCCCTTCAATAGGCGGGTGAATGGGCGGGTGAATAGGCGGGTGAATAGGCGGGTGAATAGGCGGGTAAATAGGTGAGTGAACAGATGGGTAAATAGGCGCGTGCCTGCCACAGTGTTACCCTCAAGTGGCACGACTCAATTAGCCAGATTAGAACGATCTTTCTTATGCCTATCGAAGCCCTTCAGCTCTCTGTCTTCATCATCATTACAGTGATTATTGCTTGGTTGACCTACCGCAAGGTCACTGCGGATATCGCTCAGCAAGGTGGTCGCGGAACGGGGCGAGATGAGGTGTTCCTTGCCGGAAAAGGCCTCAGCTGGGTCGTCGTTGCGGGCTCGATTACGCTGACAAACCTCAGCACAGACCAGCTGGTTGGCATGAACGGCAACCAAATGGCCCTGCTTGCATGGTGGGAGCTTTCAGCCGTGGTTGGCCTCGTTATTCTCGCGAAGGTCATCTTGCCGGTTTACTACCGATATAACTGCACCACCACTACCGAGTTACTAGAAAGGCGCTACGACGATCGTCGAATCAGGGCCGTGATCGGCCTGTTATTTTTATTGGGCAATGTATTCATATTCATACCAGCGATGCTATACGGCGGCTCTCTGTTCATTCAAACCATGTTCAGTGTGGACATCCCGCTTATGTGGATCGCTATTGCGTTTGCGATTGTCGGTTCAGCTTATGCGGTTCTTGGCGGCCTGCGTGCAGTTGCCGTCTCGGATGCTTACAGTGGCGTACTTTTACTATCGCTCGGATTGGTGGTCGTGGGTTTATCTCTCTCTGCGATTGACTTTGATTTCTCCGGTATTCCTGCTGATCGACTGACCATGATAGGCGACGACTCATCACCTATCCCCTGGCACACATTGTTGACGGGTATGATTTTCATCCAGATTTTCTACTGGGGTACCAATCAGACCATCACTCAGCGTGCCATGGCCTCGCCAACTGTTAAAGAGGGGCAGAGAGGTGTGCTGGCCGCCGCTGCGATTCGGCTTTTGGTAATTCCGCCCTTAGTCGTTATTCCGGGCATTGTCTCCTACAAGCTATATGGTGATATTGGTGATGCTGCGTTCGGCACCATTGTCGGCGACGTGTTGCCTGTTTGGTTGTCGGGCGCATTTGCTGCCGCCATTGCGGCGGCAGTGCTGACCAGCGTAAACAGTGTATTGAACTCATCGACTACGCTCTGGGTTTGTGACATTCACGAGCCTTTCATCAATCCTGAGGCCAATCTAAAGCAGCTAAATTTGCGGATAACCGTGGTCTTGATTGTTATGGGGCTCGCTATGGTGCCGGTCTACGCAACTGCCGACAGTATTATCAACCTAGTTCAGGAGCTTTACGGACTGTTAAGTATGCCCATCCTGTCCGCGTTCATCGTCGGCTTGTTATTCCGAGGGGTGGCTGCCGGCGCCGCCATCACGGCGGTCGTTCTTGGCGTTGCGCTGTATGGATTTTTCTCGTTCGTTTGGTCGCCCTTTCACTACATTCACATGATGTTTTTCACCGTCGTCTTCTGTGTGGTTGCCGCACTTTTGGTGAGCAAACTTTGGTTTAAAACGCAGCCTTCTTTCGAGCCCGCTATTGGGTTTGGTTAGGTCCTTTTAGTGTCGTTCTTCTTTGTGGCTCTTCTGGGTGGTTGTTAGTTGTTCGACTGCTTTGATGTGATAGATGCAAAGTGTTTCGGGGTTGATGATGGGCAGTGACAATCCGACCGACATCAGCCAGACACCATCAAATGTCGCTGTCGACAATGACGCCTTGTGTTCGCCGATATACGCACTCGGATCGCTTGGCCAGATGAGAGAAACCGCATATTCCGCCGATGGGTCAAGCCCAATGCAACGATAGCGGCTAGGGAACGGCGTGCTTGGTGTGGCCAGTATGGCAAGAGCAAAAAGCCCTTCAGACTGATCCTCATTTATTACTGCCCAGGCCATTTCGCCGTCAGGTCGATTTATCACAAGGTAGTCACCCGCGTGCAACAGACGGCGGTATTGTTTATGGAGCGCAATTGCCTGAGTAAGTACCTGACGATCGTGGAGGTTCATCTCACGAATATCGGCTTCGACACCCATATGTCCCCATAGCGCCACCCCTGCTCGAAACGTCATGGTGTGTTGACGACCGGTTAGGTGACAGGGGCTAGGTCCAACATGAGAGCCCATGACTTCCGGTGGAAAAAGGGCCTGAAAACCTCGCTGTACATGGAGTCGATCGAGCGCATCATTTGTATCTGACGGCCAGACACGGGTTGTAAAGGCCAGTATTCCTAAGTCAGCCCGACCACCGCCAGAGGCGCATGTCTCTATGGCTACATTGGGGAAGGCTCTTCGTAGTCGGGCGAGCAATGCATAGAGCGAGCGCGTCTGTTGATGTATCGCGTGGTCACCATTGGTGTTTCCAGCCTGATGAATATCACGGTTCATATCCCACTTGAGATAGGTGATGGGCAGAGTGCTGAGAAGCCCAGAGAGAGCTTCAAATAAGTAGTGGGCTACCGCTGGCTGGCTGAGGTCCAGTACTAGTTGCTGGCGGGCCTCAATGAGTGGGATGCCCGGTTGTGTCAGCACCCAATCTGGGTGCTCGCGGTACAGTTGGCTCTCGCGACTGACCATTTCAGGCTCGATCCAGAGACCAAACTCCATGTTGCGATTGATACAGGCCTGCGCAATGGGCGACAGCCCGGCTGGAAATTTATCCGGATCTACTTGCCAGTCCCCAAGGGCCCTACGATCGTCAGTTCGCCCGACAAACCAGCCGTCGTCGAGGACAAATCGCTCTATACCGAGCGCCGATGCATGCTCGATGAGCTCCATGGTCGCGGCGGCATTGACATCAAAATACAGCGCCTCCCAGGTGTTTAACTGGACCGGTCTTGGGCTACTGGATACTGCGCCAGAATCGTTAAACGTGCTGCGAATTAGACTGTGCCACTGTTGTGTCAGCGCATTGAACCCCTCGCTACTGTGGCAGAGAAAAATCTCCGGACTATCGTAGGCTTCGCCGGGTAATAGGCCTATTTCACCAGCTCTCAGGAGTTCACCCGCTTGCAGCACACGTCGCCCGTCGGCTAGCGTCTCGATGCGAATCTGATGATTACCACTCCAGCCGATGTGCAGTCCAAGCGCAGCACCCGATGAGGGGCCAGTATGTTTTTCTAGCAGAGTGATAGTTGGGTTTAGGTGATGCGAGGTTCTACCGGTCCAGTTTTCGCGAACATAGTTCGCGGTCCCAATTGTTTGCCTGTGTGTTTGGAATTCGTAACCCCATCGCCCCCTGTAGTCTTGGAGTTCGGCCAGGTGATCGGCTAGGGGAATGGTGAGTGCGCAGGTGTCGACACTGAGCAGCGACTTTTCACAGATGTTTCGCACCGATACCGATAGGCGTACCACTGCGGTTTTGGTATCTAAGGATAGGCGATGTGTGATCTCGAGCTTAGTGAGGTCACACAGACTTGTCAGGGTGACTAATAATCCGGTCGTCTCACTTTTTACCAGCCTCGGCAGCAGACCCCAGTTTGCATTATCTCGGCGGACTTCGAGGCCAAGGTGGCCAAGATAGCTTTCTCCTATGGTTGGCGTCAGAGTAATTTTTGGTTCAATGGGCAGTGATGCAGGCGCTTGGTGGCGGTCGAGTTGGTTTAGATGATCCACATCTACTTTGGAAAGAGTGCTGCCAAAGTACGCTAAAACCGGTTGATTACCCCGGCAATCTAAAATGACTGAGGCAGAACTATTGTGCAGGTGCACAAAGGGCTGAGGTCGCTCGATCACGCCGTTTGGTCTCACAGCTTAAACACACAGGCTAGGGTACATTGGTGAGGCTTGGGATACACTCGCGATTTGGCGCATCCTAAATTTCGCTTGTGCGATTTCATCAGATGCGTCGCAAGTCTGGGCGGTGCTCGTAGCCGAGCCCGCCCCCGGTATTGAGCAGACCGAGACAGACGAGGGCGTCTAAACCGCCATCTTTGAGTCGGATGGGCGGTTAACGAGTCCGGTTTCGGCAATACAGACATAGGTGGATTGGTATGGTTAAACAGTTACTCATAATAGGCCTTGCACTCGCATCGACCGCATTGCCTCAGACCGCCCTGTCTGGTCCGGTGATTGGTTCTGAGATAACCCACATTGCCATGCTGGGTACTGGCACCCCAAACCCCTTTCCGAATAGATCGGGCCCGGCCATTGCGATTGTGGTTAATGATGAGCCCTACCTGATTGATTTTGGGCCCGGACTGGTGCGCCAGGCTGCGGCACTGTCGCCCGAATACGGCGGAAGCATCCCGGGTCTTGCGGTTGAAAAGCTAAAGCATGCTTTTCTCACCCACCTGCACTCCGATCACACCGTTGGTCTGCCGGATCTCATCCTTACGTCTTGGACAATAGGACGGGATTCACCGCTTAAGCTCTTTGGTCCGGAGGGAACGCGGCACATGGCTGAGACCGTTCTCGAAGCCTATGAAGAGGACATTCGCTATCGTCTTTACAGCGAGCAGCCGGCCAACAATCAAGGCTGGCGTGTTGATGCCCGAGAGATCAGCCAATCCGGCGTTATTTATGAGGACAATAACGTCACGGTTGAGGCGTTCAGGGTGCCTCACGGGAGTTGGCCCGAGGCATGGGGTTATCGGTTTACGACACCTGACAAAGTGATTGTAGTATCTGGCGATACAGCGCCATCAGAGCTATTGAAGGAATATGCTCAGGGGGCAGATGTCCTGATTCACGAGGTTTACAGTGAGGAAGGCTTTGCCAAGAAAGAGACCAAGTGGCAGACGTATCACGCGAAAAATCACACATCGACCACAGAGCTTGGCAGGTTGGCATCTGAGGTAAAGCCACAGCTTCTGGTGCTTTACCATCAGCTGTTATGGGGCTCGACTCATGAGACCCTCGTCAACGAGGTAA
>CAJYAI010000085.1 GCA_913064725.1 uncultured Alteromonadaceae bacterium
GTTCTACACGATCGCGCCTGGCCCTTATGACGATTGGTACATCGAGTATGCTTACTCGCCCGGCTTGGCTGATCCAGAAGCAGAAGCTGAACGACTTGAGGCGATTGCGGCTCGTTCAACCGAGCATGCGTTGGCATTTGGTAACGATGCCGATGACATGCGCAGCCCGGGCACTGGACTCGACCCGCGAATTAATATTTACGACAACAGTTCTGACTCCATCGTTTATGCGTCGAATCAAATGCAAATCTTGCACGATGCACTGAACAAAACAGCAGACTGGACCCCTGATGAGGGCGATTCTTACGAGGACGTCGTTGATGGAGTTGCACTGCTCGTGAGATTGTGGGGTGTCAATGCCGGTGTTATTTCTCGCTGGGTGGGTGGTGTCTATGTTGATCGTGCTGTTGTAGGTCAGGCCGGTGCAACGGAACCGTTCACGCCGGTAGAGCGCGATCGACAAAAACAAGCCATGGCGACACTTTCCGAGCAGTTCTTTGGACCTGGCGCGTTTGAGGTCGATGGCGCACTTTGGCGCCAAACAGCACCAGAGCGGCGTGGCTTTGAGCACGGTAGCACGACGGAAGATCCGAAAGTGCACCGCGCCGTGTTGTCGGCACAGCGACGAGTGCTTGACCACCTGTTGCATCCCACGGTGCTCAGACGGATAACAGATACGCAGCTATACGGTAATGCGTACCCGCTAGACGAGGTATTCGAGGATCTTACTGATGCCATGTTTGAGGCTGATGCGCGCGGTAGTGTTAACAGCTTCCGTCGAAACCTGCAGACAGAGTACGTTGATCGACTGGCAATGATGGCCAGCGAAGCAGGTGCAAGTAAGTTCCACAGCAGTGCGCAAGCCTTGGCTGTTTTAACGCTGTCTGAGTTACGCGATGAATTGGCAGATAAGCGACGCGGTGATCGCGCATCTCTCGCACACGCCAAATTCTTAGCCTTAAAGATTGATCGGGCGCTCGCTGTAGATTGATAATCGAAGCACCCATTGCGAGCAATGGTGCGCCACTGAAGTGGAGAGCAGGGGTTGCTGTGCGGCCCCTTTTTTGTGTTGCGTATTGAGGGCAATGACTGGGGCTCTGCGATGGAAAGCATACCATTGCTCACGGTGTCGAGGTCCTGAAGTCGTGATAGAAGTGTCTTCCTTAAAACTGCTGTATCTATTAGCAGTTAGTGTCATTTGCCACTGGTAAACTGACAGAAACGGGCTAGTATCCAACCCGATTTTTATTCAACCGATGTGAAAAGAGTTCATGACTAATCCAATTAGTAACCTAATTGCAGAGAAGGGTTGGTGTGTTGCCGACGGCGCCACTGGATCAAATTTTTTCGGGCGCGGCTTGGAGGCCGGCTACCCCCCGGAACTATGGTGTGTCGAGCGGCCGGATGAAGTTATCAGGCTTCACGCAGCGTTTTTGAGCGCGGGCGCTGATCTGATATTGACCAATAGCTTTGGCGCGAACGCGCCTCGGCTCAAGTTACACAAGAGCGAAAATCGCGTTTACGAAATCAACAAAGCAGCGGCGGGATTGGCGCGAGAAGCGATAGACCAGCACGCAAAAGTCACGGGCCGCCGTGCTCTGGTGGCCGGGTCCATGGGGCCGACAGGGGAGCTCTTTGTTCCCATGGGTGAGTTGATCTACGCGCAAGCAGTTGAATTTTTTGCCGAGCAAGCAGAAGCGCTGGCAGCAGGTGGTGTTGATGTGCTTTGGATCGAAACTATGTCTTCCACGGAGGAAGTAGCCGCAGCCACTGAGGCTGCAAAGGGCACGGGGCTTCCTGTTGTTGCCACACTGACCTTTGATACTGCGCGTCGCTCTATGATGGGTGTAACACCGACTGCGTTCGCCGCTTTTGCACTGGAGATCGGCTTGGATGTTCTGGGCTCCAACTGCGGTATCGGCCCTGCGGAACTCATGGATTCGACCACTGAACTATGTGCAGTAGATTGTGGCTTGCCCATCGTGGCAAAGGGCAATTGCGGTATCCCGCAGTACATCAATGGTGAAATTCATTTTCACGGGAGCCCTGAACTGATGGCGCACTATGCGCTGCATGCCCGAGACGCTGGTGCAACGGTTATCGGTGGCTGTTGCGGCACGACCCCTGAGCATTTGGCGGCCATGGTAGAAGCTTTGAATACAAGGCCGCGCAAGGCATTCGACCCTACTCTCATGCGAGAGCAGTTGGGCAAGCCTTGGGCTGATTTGTCAGACCGGAGCTCTGGAAGCGAGAGCCGTCGCGCGCGTCGCCGGGTTAAAACGCGCGCTTCGCTGGAGTGAAAACAGTTAAGTAGGATTGGTTCTTTTTTCCGCGATGTGAAAAAGTTCACCAGGCGGCATTGGCCCTTATCTCTGTCGAAAATCATGCTGGTGATGAGCGTTGTTTTGTTTGGTTTTAGACGTCGGCTGAGGGCGTAGGGGACGTTACAAAAATTACTTGGCTAACGCGCTAGCCTTGGGAATCGGTTCGCCGCTCAAATCGATTTTTTGCCCGGTTCTTTTGTACTTTACCTGCCTCAAAGACCTGGCCGTTCATGACAATATAGACGCCCGGCTTGGCTGTTTGAGCAGTAGCTACAGCCATGCCTACGTTAAAAACCGCGTCAGTTGTCCTAAATCGGGCCGGTGTGAGCGCGCCGGTCAAGACGATTGTTTTTCCAGCTAAACCCAGCAGGGCCTCTGCTGTCTCAGGCATGGTGTCGGTACCGTGCGTAATGACGAACTGAGTGTCGTGATCAGCTTCAATGTGCGCCCGAATTGCTGCGCGATCGTTGCGACTCATTTCGAGGCTGTCTTTTTTCATTAGCGAGAGGATCTCGAAGTCAAAATCCACAAGTGCCTCGTTGAGTAGGGCGCTGATTTGTGACTCACCCACCTCAAATTGACTTAGTGCGTCAAAGTAGATTTTGTCGATGGTTCCACCCGTGGTAATGAACTTTATGCGTTGCATGCTCCCTCCCTCAGGCTGTCCGTTATGTTCATTCGCTGTCTTAGATGCGGAGAAAAAATGGCTTTGATGGCGTTAAAAGGCCCATTAAAGGTGTGCAAATCGGGATTTAGGTAACTTTTTTCACATCCCAGCGACATTTTTTTGGCATTTGTTGGCCAGAACTCAAAGCTTGTACTATTCTCAGCAGCGGGAGAACTATCTCTTGAGTTTATAAAAAGACTATCTGGAGCCTACTTATATGTACAAGTCATTATATACAGGCAAGCGTTCCCTGCTTTCCTTGGCCACAGCGATCGCGCTTGTGTCCTCGGGAGTTTCGCTTGCCCAAGAAGAATCGGACGAATCAGCAGCTGACGAACTCGAAGAAATCGTTGTTACTGGTACGCGCCTCCAAAAATCGAGCTTCGAGCAAACAACGCCGAACATCGTGATTGATGCGGACTACATCGCTCAAGGTGGTTTTGTAAACACCGCCGATGCGATCAATTCTTTGCCACTAGTTACGCCATCTGGTACGAGCTTGGCAGAGTCGAGCGGCAGTAACGTTGGACAAACATTTGCCGATCTTTATGGTCTCGGTAGTCAGAGGACACTGACCCTCATTAACGGTCGCCGGTCCGTGTCCGGTAACGCGCCTACTGCGTTTGGTGCATCTGCAGGTTCTCAGGTAGACCTGAATACCCTGCCAACGGCGCTGATAGAGCGTATTGACATTATTTCAGCGAACGGCGCGCCAGTGTATGGTTCGGATGCCATCGCAGGAACGATTAACGTCATTATGAAGAAAGACTTCGAAGGGTTTGAAGTCGACTTCTCCTCAGGTGTTGCTGAAGGTGAAAATGACGGTTGGGAACACCGCCTTGGTCTTACAGCCGGTGCTAACTTTGATGGTGGGCGCGGCAATATCTCCGTCGGTTATGAGTACAACAAAACCGACGCGGTACTCGGTAACGACCGACAGTTCTTGCGCGACTACTACTACGACTTTGAGAACCCCGATTACGACGCAGACGATCCGTCGACGGGTACTAGGTTCTTCTATGCGCAGGGACGGTCAATACCTATCGTAACACGTACTGGTATACCAGGGCCGGCAAGTGGTCCATTAGGTGGCACTCCGCTCTATGCTTTGGGTCTTAATATCATTCAGGACGCTTCGGGTACACCGGTACAGTTTGGTCCTGACGGTAGGCTGACTGCTATGAACATCGGACAGGCCACTGGCAACCTAATTAATTTTGTGGGTGGCGATGGCTTGCTGCTGCAAGACTACGACTCGATTCGTGCGCCGATTGAGCGACACATGGTTAACATGTTTGCCAATTACGAAATCTCGGACAACCTGCGTGCAAATGCAGAACTGAATTTCTACAATGGCTCGTCGTCGGATCCTAACCGTCAGCCCTTCTATCAGAGCGGCTTGTTTGGTGGCGACTCAGCGACATTAGTGTTGCCTATCGACTACCCATTCTTGGCCGAAGAAGATCGCCAGCTTTTACTCGACAACTTAGGAGCCGATGCTACCGAGTTTGGTTTCCACAAAGCGATGGACGACTTGTCGCAAAGTGGTAAGACAGAGGGCTCGACGGATATGCTTCGTTTGGTACTCGGTCTCGAGGGAGAGTTTACTACGATCGCAGGCCGCGAGGTCCGTTGGGATGTGTCGTGGAACCGGGGTGAAAGCCGCAGTAAGACAAATAACACGCAGCTGGTTGAAGAAAATTATCGCGAAGCGCTCGACCTAGAGGTCGACGCAAGTGGTGAGATTGTTTGTTCCAGTGGCAACTCGGAGTGTGTCCCCCTCAATATTTTAGGGATTGTGACTGATCAATCGGTAATCGATTACGTGACGCTTCAGGGCTACGAGAACTCCAAAGTTACCCAGCGAGTCATCACGGCTAACGCTGCGACCGATTTAGTGGAGCTGCCCGGCGGCGACTGGCAGGTGGCGGTTGGTTACGAAAATCGCGAAGAGGCGGGTAATTATCAACCGGATTATTTTCTTGCCAATGGTCTAGGCCGAACAGCGGCTCTTGAGGCGCTCAACGGTACGTTCGACACAGAGGAATTCTACGTCGAGACACGTTTGCCATTGATAGCAGAAGATTTTCTACCAATAGTCTCCGCGTTTGATCTTGAAGGCGCGTGGCGAACGGTAGACCACTCTTCGGCGGGCACGGGTGAGGTCTATAACATTGGTGTGCGCTTAGCCTTAGATGTGCCGCAGTTCGGTAATATTACGTTCCGCGCAAATGACACGGAGTCGGTTCGTTCACCTGCGATTGCTGAAGCGTTCCTGCCTCGCGCGGAGACGTTCCAGTTTGCCAACGATCCTTGTGATTTCCGTTATGTGGATTCTGGAGAGGAGTCGGGTGGTCGAGCCGCATTGTGTGCTCAGGAGGCCGCCGCGTTGGGCTACAGCGATTACGATCCAACGACGTTCCAATCTACGATTGTTAACGCATCGCAGCAGGGCTTCACTGGTGGAAATCCAGACCTGATTAACGAAACATCTGAGTCAGAGTCGATGGGTGTCGTCATCACGCCAAATTTTGTAGAGGGTCTGACATTCTCGGTCGATCTTATCGATGTCTACCTCGAAGACGCGATTGAAACACTTGGTCTGTCGGGAATTATGGCTGGATGTTATGACGGCGGCAATTTGAGTGCTCCGGCATGTGGTCAGTTTTCTCGTGATCCATCAACGTTTCAGATAAATGACTTTCAGATCGGATTCGTCAACGCGGGTTACCGCATCCTGAAGGGGTATCAGTCTGAAGTTGATTGGAGTTTTGACTTTGCCGATACCATTCCCGGTCAGTTCCGTTTGCGCGCAAACATCTTCGACCTGGACACAAGTGCCGTTTCTGTTACAGGTGACGATGCTGGTGATACGAAAGGTCTCGTAGGTAACTCATCACTGCGCGGGAACGTTAACTTGATGTACATGCTAGACGAGTGGACGTTCAACTGGCGTACCCAGTACATCAGTAGCGCGAGGAAGAGTAATACTGCTCCAGAGCGCACGTATGATATTCCAG
Source organism: uncultured Alteromonadaceae bacterium (assembly GCA_913064725.1). GTDB lineage: Bacteria > Pseudomonadota > Gammaproteobacteria > Pseudomonadales > Halieaceae > Luminiphilus. The sequence continues at coordinate 6,012 of CAJYAI010000085.1, forward strand.
AGTTAGACGAGTACTTCATGCACACGTTGTTTGTAAGATACTCAATGAACAGCCAGGTTGATGCGTCGATTGCCATTCGTAACATCACCGATGAGGACGTGCCTTACGGTCTGAACTCGTTCAGCGCGATCGGTGCATACGATTTGATCGGAACCTACGTACAGGGATCCTTCCAATATCGCTTCTAAGTGATCAGTAAGGTTTATAAAAACGGGAGCCTTGGCTCCCGTTTTTTTTTGGTGAATTGACTTTATAGTGTCTTTAGCAAGTGCTTGGTTTCTAGCCACAGGCGAATAGCAATCTCGGTGTTAACAGCCCAGTGCCTCACGCCGGTAAAGTCGTTGCTATCGTCAGCCACCACGTTCGCGATGTTGCAGTCTTCGCAATAAACGCCACCTATGTTGTCGAGCGCTATTGCCGTGGCAGCCCAAAGTGATGTTGCACAGCC
>CAJYAI010000086.1 GCA_913064725.1 uncultured Alteromonadaceae bacterium
CTGCTCTAGGTCGAATAAGTAAAACGGTATGAGCATGGCCTTACCCTCTCTGAACGATATGGGATTGTCATCCACGGTCAAAAAAGTGGGCGAAATAAGCCGCCACTCTTGCTCCTCGGCAAAGGCCGGGTGTTTGAGCAAGGCACAAATGCCCAATAAGTCGCCCTCAATGCTGTCCAGCACAGAGTGGACTTGCGCTGGATCGGTGCACATGGAAATTACGCCAGTGACAATTTTTTCCGCCATTGCCCGCTGCTGGGCAATGTCATAAAGACATTGACCTAAAGAGAATTGTTGCTGAGAGGCTAGGTATTTTATGCTGGTTGGATTGAAGCCAAGACTGATTCCTTTGCCATGATTGGAGTATCCGCGCCACTGGCTTAGAAGGTTTCCGTTGGCTCGAAAAGACGCGGAAAATAGCATCGGCCCGGTGTTAATTTGGTCTCGCAACCACGCAGAAAAAACAGACAGTGTGGTTCGTTCATCCGCTGTACTGTCGCTTCGGTCATTGATGGCGTTTTGCAAGAGGTTTAAGGCGTACGTCAGCTCGGTCGAGTCATTCATGTACCGAACATCGGAAGCGCGTAACTTGCGCGATTCAATGATGCCCATGAGTCCCTGCAGCGAGGTGTAGTGGTAAAGCGTCGCCTTAGGCTCGTTCTCGAATAGTTGTCCACGAAGTTCTTCGATCATGTTGATATTCCTTCAGCAATACCTAGGTGCAACGAGAGCGTAGCGCTACAACGTTGGATTATTATGACGTCGCTGCGAGTGTAGCTACGTGTATAATGCCGACCGCTGCATCGCTCACATACGAAAGAAACCCCTGAATGCTCTACCGGTCGCGCACCTATTTTCGACGCTTACGCTTTGTTTTGATCACCTGTTTTACGGTGGGTAATGCATTCATGTCACAGGCGAGCGCTAGTCAGTCAGAGAGCGTGAGACAGACCTATTTACCCAGTGATTTTGCGCAGTTTGCACCGAGGTCGGCGCTCGATCTGGTGAAGCAAGTGCCCGGTTTTAGTATCGACGAGGGTGGCGGTGATCGTGGGTTTGGTCAGGCCGATACCAACGTATTAATTAATGGGCGACGCATCTCGGGTAAGTCCAACGGACCTACACAAGCCCTCGAGCGACTGGCGCTTGACAGTGTAGTTCGGCTTGAGATCTTGGATGGTGCCAGCCTCGATATTGGCGGCTTGTCGGGTCAAGTCGTCAATGTCGTCACGGCCTCTGGAAAAGACGTGTCGGGTCGATATCGATACTCGCCTCGAATACGACCTACGGGGAGCAACTCCGAGAAGCGACTTCGCGAATTTAGTGTTGCCCTGACGGGTGGCAGTGATAATTCCGAGTGGACGTTGAGTGTCGCCAATCAGCAGCGGGACTTTGGTGAGTCGGGTACTGAAATCGTCCGTGACGCCGATGATGCTGTTACGGATCAGCGTTTTGAGAAAAGCCGTATGTTGTTTGATAAGCCCAATGTCTCTGGCTCGTATTCGATCGAGACTGCATCTGGGAGCGTGTTCAACGTGGTGGGCGAAGTGAACGGTATGTATTCTGATAAGACCGAGGTATCAGAGCGTCTTGCGCGCACTTCCGAGGCGAACACCCGAACACTGAATCAGTCGGAAGATGAATATAACTTTGAGATCGGCGTCGACTACGACATGGCTTTTGGTGCGGGGCGCCTCAAGCTGCTTGGCTTGCATCGCTTTGAATCAAGTCCGACTGAGGATCGAACACGGATTGCCGCCGTAAACGGTGACCTCGAAGGCTCTGTCTTTCAGCGTCAAGCCGATGAGGCAGAGTCTATCGTGAGAGCTGAATTTGCGTTTACTGCGCTGGATAGTCAGTGGCGCTGGTCTCTCGAGGGAACCGAGAACTACCTCGACATCGACTCGCAGCTCGACAGCCTCGACGCACAGGGAGCCTTAAGCCCCGTTGATTTTGATGGCGCAAGTGCCCGCGTTGAAGAGACGCGTGCTGAGTCCACGCTCAATGTCAGTAAGCAGCTTAATGAACAGGTGACTTTGCAGGCTACGCTCGGGGCAGAATATTCGGAGATCCGACAAAGCGGCAGCTCAGACGTCACTCGAGACTTTGTTCGACCGAAAGGCTTTGTTGCCATCAACTATAAGCCCACGGATACGCTATTTTTGTCTGCAAAGCTCGAGCGGGTGGTAGGGCAGCTCAGCTTCTTCGACTTCATTGCGACTATTGACGTCAATCAGGGGCGAGAAAACGTTCGTAATGTCGATCTCGTTCCACCGCAAGGGTGGAACCTGAATGTTGAGGCACAGCAATCTCTGGGCAATATCGGCAATCTGACACTAAATCTGTTCTACGAAGACGCTGAAGATATCGTGGATCGGATTCCCATTGAGGGAGGAGGACAGGCTCCTGGCAACATCGACACAGCGCAGCTTTATGGTGGCTTCCTTGACGCCACGCTTTTGAGTGATGCCGTCCTCTGGAAAGGGGCCCGCGCCGATGTGTCGCTTGGCTATATGAACTCTGAGGTGACTGATCCAATTATGGGGACGCCCCGGAGAATCAGCGGTGAATTCTACAAGTCGTACAGCCTTGCTTTGAGGCAAGACTTCCAAGGAACGGCTTGGGCCATGGGTGCGTCTGTCGATTACGACGAGTCGACCCCTAGTGTGAGGATTGATGAGGTCAGTTTTTATAATAAGAGTCGAGGCACCGCGAACGTTTACGTGGAGAATAAGGACGTCATGGGTCTGACGGTCAGGGCAAATATCTGGAACTTACTCGGTGCTGAAAATCGATTCCGCCGGACAGTTTACGCCGACCGGTTGGCGAGTGATGTTCTGTTTTCCGAGCGGCGCAGTCGTCGCTTCGGTTTCTCTTACACTCTGACCATCGAAGGCGCGTTTTGATTTAGCACTTCCTGCGCTCTCCACACGTCATCCGCCTTGTATACATTGTACTCCTGCGGCTTCCGGGGGGGCTGTTGTTCCGTAAGCGTGCGTTATTAATTTGTCTCCAACGGCTGATCGAAGTGCGACGCCAATAATTGTCTGAGGTTAGCCAGTAAGGCCTCAGATATGCCATGTTCCTGAACCATAACAAACCTCTTATCGCTCAGTGCCCGCTCCAAGGTGGAGATGATGTCGTCGTCCGAATCGCCGAGGTTTATGATGGGGATAGTGGTAGCAGTAGTCATCCTCGGCAGCCTAATCAGGGTGTCGTTACCGACAGGACCAATGGCCAATGATCGGAGACGCCTGTCGCTTCGGGAAGTGAAAAGCGTTTGGGCGTACCCTTTGTTGTCATCTGCTCAGTCGTGTCATTGGCAAGATAGCTGCTTGTCATTTCCCAGTCCTGTGTGGGACGCCATAGAATCATATCGAGAAACGACCACTCGTTTTTGGGCGGGTAAAAGCTGGTGCCGGGACACTCACTGCACAAGTCGTGTGCGACCTGCCAAGTCGGCCTGACCCACCTGTTAAGCATTGCAAATTCGCGGTTTTCGGCGAACGTCGTATTGAAATCACCGGCTGCAAAAATTGCACGATCCTCCGGGAGCTGACTGACAATCCTGTTTAAGGTTTTGTAGGCGCTCTCTCGCATTTCCTTTGGATGGTAAGGCGCGGGGAAATGCACGTTCAAACCAGTAACGCGTTCTCCGCCCGGAAGTAAAAACGTCGCCTCAAGAATCGGCCGTGTATCACCTATACGCTCTTTTTGCTGTTCGGAGAACGCGATCGCATGGAGTCGGGCGTTCTGTGTTGGATATTTTGACAGGAAGGCGACATCGATACCCCGCCTGTCGTTACCTTCCAGCAAGGTGGCGTACTCATAGCCAAGCCCATCGAGGTATTCGCGTCGAAGTCGGTCAAGAATCGCTGCATTTTCCACTTCTTGAAACGCGATAATATCCGGGCCGCTGCCCTGATTGACCTGTTTGATGGCTGTGGCGATAACGCCTAGCTTTGTGTCAACGACCGTCTCGTTCCAGTCCCAGAAGAGACATTGGTCTCGCCATCGTTTCACGCGCACTTTATTGCATTTTGCGATGTGGCGAGGATCTGCCTTTAACGCTTTTGGCAGGTAGGTTTCGTCGTTTTTCCCCTCGTCATGGCGCGAGTCGAAAAGGTTCTCAACATTAAACGTCATGAGGGTGAGGTCGCTCGCGCTCGCGTTAATGCTCGCGACAAGTAAGACACAAAAGAGTACTCGACACACCTGCCATGATCTCGCCATTGCTATCGATCCAATCCATCCAAAACCATAGTTTACTGCATGAATGACGATGCGCAGGATGTCAGTGAGCTAGTTTCTTAGTAATTAGCTTCTCGGCTTCTCTGATTTCTGAGTCGCTTTACGGACCGTGGCCCGGTCTTTGTATCGATAGCCCTGTCTCGAGGGATGAAACACATAGCTGATACACAAAGGGGACTGATGAGGCGGTAAAACGAAGTTGGGCGCCGCTTCTCATCAAACTAATGACACTTTTCCTATACCTAAGGGTCCTAGCGGAGTAGGGTGCAGTCATGACGGAATATGTCTCCCCAACAAGTGCTGATGAGCCCGATAGTGCCTTTGAAGAGCAGTTGCTTTTCAATCTTGTCTATTGCAGTCAAGTAAGCGACGGCATTGGTCAGACAGAAGTCGACGCTATTGTCGCTACGGCACGCCGGTTTAACCCGGCGCTGGGCATTACCGGCGTACTCGTATTTGGCAGTGGCGTATTTTTTCAATGGATTGAGGGCCCCAAAACTAACGTGTTGGAGCTGGTCAACCGCATTGAGGCAGACAGCCGCCACAAGCAAATGACCATACTCAGCTCTGACGAGGAGATCCGCGAGCGGATCTTCCCCACATGGGACATGGAGTTGGTGGGTGCTGATGACATCAGAGATGTGCTTGAAGATGCCCTTCATACGGCCCAAGAAGCGAAGAACGTTGACGCACTAAAAGGCCTCATCAAAAGCCTTGAAGATCACAGCTAGTCGCATTCGCGCCCCGCTTACGTATTTTTTTAGTCTGCATCTAGCACATCGACTAGCTGCGGGCGCTGCCGGTCGAAACAGACATTGACCTGTCTTTTACGGTCTCATCGTTGTGCTCGTCTTCATGGCGGGCAACCTGACACCCACGCCCCTATTATCGAGATGCAGATAACAAGATGCAGATATCGAAATGCAGATATCGAAATGCAGACATTGAAACGCAGATATCGATTGAGGATAGCGAAATGCACATCCTCAAACCGAACACATTTCATCGATACGTTCGAAGCTTGCTAAATATTATCGTGCGGCGACTTAAAAAAATGGCTAGCGCCTAAAGTTCAGCTAGCTTGTAAGTATCCATAATGAATAGGAGCAGTGGACAATGAGATACATAGTGATGTCGGTATTAGTAATGACCGCAATTCAGAGCGCTTTGGTGAGGGCGGCACCTGAGATGACGTGGGCCGAGTACCACGGTTGTCAGTATGGCGAGGGCCACAATGCCTCGACCATGGCGCAGTTTAACGGCGCTTGGAATCGCTGGATGGACTCGGAGGGCAACAACGACTACACAGCGGTTGTGCTCAGTCCCTTATATCGATCCCCCTCAACCGAAATAGAAGTACTTTGGGTGGGTATTACGGATTCCAATGAAACTATGGCTACGAACCAAAGTGACTGGCGCAACAGCGATGTCTATAGCAGTTGGCCCGCACCCGATTGCTCCGTCAGCATGCTGACAAGTCAGCTGGTGGTATCAAGTTTCGATCCAAGCGAATTTACGGATGAAATGGTAGTTGCGTACTGGATGTGCACCATGACCGGTGCCGACAGTATGGAAGAGGTTTATGCAGCGCATAAATCGACAATGGATGCGGGAGCTCGTGCGGGCGCCATTCAAGGCTCGAAAATTATCGTTCCCAGGCAAGGTGCCCCCGCGCGATTCAGTGACTACGATTTTATGGTTAGCTACACCCACCCATCGATGGCGCAGTGGGGAAAAAATGTCGACGATGTCTGGATGAATGGAAAAGTCGCTAAAGAGCAGGCAGCTGCCGATGCGCTATACCAGTGTGGCGAGGCGGTCGTCTACACAGGAGAAGTTATACGGCGCGCCCAGTAAAGAAAAGGGGGCGTAAAAACGATTAAGCAAAGTGATCACAGGCGTCTTTGCTTAATCGGGAAATCAATCAGTAATAAAGGACTAAATGTTGCTGAGTCCATTACAACCAAGGAGATGACAATGAAATACCTTATTGCACTTGTTTTTTTGGCGTTTGGGATGAACGTGGTTGCCGACGATCACCTGCGTGACGTGAAGACCGCAAATCCATTTGTCGCGCTGCATCCATCGGCCAACCAAGAGGTGACAGCCGCTTACTACGACGCCGTAGAAAAGAATGTATTTAACGGCGCGATTCCTTTGAAATACGCTCAGTTAGCGGCATTGTCGGCCTC
>CAJYAI010000087.1 GCA_913064725.1 uncultured Alteromonadaceae bacterium
TCCAGTCGAATGACTTCGGCGTTCATATACGGGTTGGTAATGCAGTCGACAACGGCGTAAGCCAACTCTTCTGCACTACCTAGTCGCTTAGGAAAGAGCACTGATTTACCAAGGTGTGCTTTAAATGCCTCTGATTCGGGACCTTCCCCATAGATAGGTGTATCGATAAGTCCCGGTGCAACCGTGTTCACACGGACACCAACAGCGGCGAGATCTCTCGCAATTGGAAGCGCCATACCCACAACACCCGCTTTGGAGGCCGAGTAGGCACATTGCCCAATTTGGCCATCAAACGCCGCTGCTGATGCGAGGTTGACGATGGCGCCACGACCGCCATCATCATCAAGAGTGTCGTTCTTTGCCATTTGCGCCGCAGCTCGGCTGAGCATATTGAAAGTACCGATGAGGTTGACCTTGATAACAAAGCTGAACTTATCGAGCGGAAAGGGTTCGCCGTCGCGGCTGACCGTGCGACCAGCGGCGCCCAGACCCGCTGAGTTCACACAAGCCCTAAGCGGGCCCAAGGCGGCAGCTGCCGCCACCGCTGCATCTGCGTCTTCAATACTTGAGACGTCACACTTTACGAACGCCCCACCAATCTCCTCGGCGATCTGCTGACCGCGCTCCTCATTGAGGTCGGCAATAACCACTTTGGAGCCCAGGTCTGCTAGCTGACGTGCACAGGCCTCTCCAATGCCAGATGCGCCTCCAGTGACAATTGACGAACTACCTTCCAAATTTACTCGCGGCATGCCGCATCTCCTTTTTTTTGTGATGAATATTGTTTTGTTAGCCAAGCCTCAGCGAAGTGGCTTTCGATTGCAATTGTGGGTTTATGAGCGTCCCAGTGTCACAGGTCAATTTTGGGTGATGTGCCTAATCCTGGGCCATAGATCAAGGCGTTTAGCCAAACGCGTCCCACCCCTCGAGTCGATCCACGGAAGTTCGGTTGTCCGGAAAACAGGATAACCTGCCCCTTACCGATACGCTCTCGCGTCACGTATGCCGAGTTTGCAATACGCGAGGCGGCCTCCGGCCACAATAGGCCGCTCATACGTACCCTCAGAGCCTTACCTCTGGGCGTAGTCGACCAGTTAATCGTCTCAGCCTGCTCAGCCGTTGGATCGGGTTCGTGTATACCGACTCGGACAATCGATTGCTGTCGATCCTTGGTCATGAATGCAGGTTGCTCGCTGTACAGTAGCGGCAGCATGTTACCTGTGCCAAAACTCATCCAGTGGAGCGGATCGACTCGACCTGCCACCATTGCTCCGGACGGCATAAACCTTGACTGCCATGTATCGCGGCGTTTGAGTTCCTCTGCCGAAAGTGGCGAGCTTCCCTGATCCCAAGGGTAGGCAATGGTTGGATTGAGCCGGTGAGTGCCGACCGCTGCCATATCGAGCTCCTCACTCGTCGCTAATAGCTCGCGCTGCAGGGCAATATCGTAGTCCTGAGCGTCATCCAAAGCGTCTCCGATCGTTCGCACGCTGCCTATGCCCCCCTCGCGGGCTAGATTGGCGGCACTGTTATCGTGAGCGATTAACGTACCACCCTGTCGAACCCAACCACGCAACGCCTCTAACTCTGAGCCGCCCAACGGGCGGTAGCCATTGGGTATAACGATCGTGCTGTATCGACGCAGGTCTGCCCGCGATAAGTACGCCGCATCGAGCTGGCTGTGACGAATTCCGAGGTGTGTGTCGATGGCCCACCAAGTCGAGCCCACATCATAGCTGCTGAAGCCCGCTTGACTCAGTATCGCGATCTGCGGCCTGGAGAGTAATCGGAAGTGCGCACCACCCCAATCGGGGAGGTCGCCCGCACCAAAACCGGAGTCAATGGAGTTTACCGACAGGGTCAAGTTCTCAGCCTCGGCCGCAATTAGCATCGGCAAATTATCGGTGTGTGGATTATCCATTGCGGTAACGAACACGGATCCGCGCGATAAGGACTGACCCGATAATACGGTGGCCTTATCGATAACTCGGACCTGAATATCTCGCTCCATGAGCCGAGCCGCAAACGCAACTGAGCGGTCATCGTCACCGTCCACGGTCCAAGCGATCGCATCCGGCTTGACGTCAATCACCGGTGTTGCGGGCTGCCACGGCTTCAAGCCTTTATCCAGATGTTGAGGTACGGTTACTGCCGGTAGCCCATACATCATGCTGAAGTTCCAGGCGGTTGTGTCATACATGAGTGACGATCCATCTCTCAGAACACGTTGTCTTTCCTCGACTAAAACCGACTCTCGAACGTTGGCATCAAATTCCATAATCGCGGCAATAAGCGGCGCATCGGGTTGTCGGTTGGGAATGATAAGACTGCCCTTGGGAATAACGGCGCCTTTTTCTTGAGCACCAAGCTGTGTCGTTGCAGACGCCACTTTCAGCGGGGCTGTATTGGTGTACATCTCAATGCCCTGAGCTTCGAGGCGCTCGGCTAAGGCATTGACTCGTCCATGATTTGCAGTCGCTAATATCACGTAGCTGCGATCTGCAAAGGTGCTTTTGCTCGATACGTTGTATTTTCTGCCGTCCCAGTAGTCGCGATACATCGCTTGGGAGTGAGCTGACAGTGATTTTAGATTTGCCATTGTGCTGACAAACTGGTGATGTACGGACTCCATATACGTCTGCACCGTACCTTCGGGACGGCGTACACCGTCTTCAGCCATGCGCGATTGCTCATAGAGGATGTGCATGCTGCCCCGATACTCGGCGTAGTTTGAGTAACCCGGATACCAATTTTCGAACCACTCTCCCGTAAAGTAACGCCAAGACCGATCATCAAAGGCAGTGCCTTGTTCCACCGAAAACACCCGCGCCCATTTTTGTAAATCGGTATCGATATTGGTGTTGAGCGGCTGACGCGGTGGGCCCATTAAAAAGGTACTTTGTGACCCCATTTCGTGCGCATCTATAATCAGCTGGGGGCGCCAGTTATTGATGAGCGCAACTCGCCCACGAGTCTCCGGTTGCGTTAATAAAAAGAAGTCTCGGTTGAGGTCAAAAAAGTAGTGATTGGTTCGCCCAAAGGGCCAGTCACCTGTGTGAAGAAGTGACTGATCATCGACATTGGGTGCTGTACCTCGATACTGCTCTAAGGACTTGGTAAACCGGGCTCTGCCGTCGGGATTCATCATGGGATCGATGACAACGATCATATTTTCCAGCATGGCTGTCACCTCGTCATCGTTGCTCGCAATGAGGTGATAGATACTCGCCAAGGCTGCATCGGCCCCCGAGGTTTCGTTACCGTGAATGGAGTAGGCCATCCAGGCGACGGCAGGCAGTGATTCAATAATATTTGCGGCTTCGTCGTCAGTGACGCGGCGCGCATCGGATAGTGTCGCAATGTCTGATTTAATGGCATCTAAGCGAGCCAAATTCTGCGGTGCGGAGATAAATACAGCAAACAGTGGCCGATCTTCATGTGTCCTCGCGTACTCTACGACCTTGAGTCGGTCGGACTGGCCCTTCCAAGCGTTGATGGCGGCGCTAATTTGCGCTGGGCTGGCAACGCGTTGCCCCGCTTCGAACCCGAGAAAAAACGAGGGCTCTGCGATGCTGTCATCGTAATCCCCTTCTAAAATCGTGCCTTGATAAACGAGGTCAGGGTCGGCAGTCGGCGTCATTAAGAGCCCTGCGACTGCGCCTTGTGCCGAGAGAGCGGCGCATGTCAGCCAAACGAATTTGTGAATCAGTGATTTAGCAAGTTTATTGATGACTGTCATAGTCAGATGTTTCCTGTCTCGATGGGGACACATAACCTGCGCTCACAGGTCTCTGTATCGGATCACGCGCCGGCGCGCAGAAAGTCGTTTATCATGCCTTGGTGTGGGCTGACTGCAAATAGGAATACGTATGCGTTTGACAGATTGTCACAACTTTGCAGATTTCAGAGAGTTGGCACGTCGCCGACTACCCGGCCCCATCTTCCACTACATTGATGGTGCGGCAGACGACGAGATTACCTACCGCAGAAACACTGAAGCCTATGAAAGTGTTGATCTCGTGCCTAATGTCTTAAATGGCGTGGAGGAGATCGACATGTCGGTCGAGGTTATGGGTCAGAAGCTGGCCATGCCGCTCTATTGCGCGCCGACAGCGCTGCAGCGACTGTTTCATCATGATGGCGAGCGAGCTGTCGCTAAAGCTGCAACGAACTTTGACACCATGTTTGGTGTGTCATCGCTCGCAACGGTATCAGTCGAGGAGATAGCCTCACTCGCACCGGGCCCGAAACTATTTCAGTTCTACTTTCACAAAGACAGAGGTCTCAACGATGCACTGGTGGAGCGGGCAAAAGCTGCGCAGTTCAATGTGATGGCTTTAACCGTGGATACCGTTACAGGAGGTAATCGTGAGCGCGATCTCAGGACTGGCTTCACCTCGCCGCCAAAGCTCAACCTCCAGTCTGCGCTGAGTTTTGCGACACACCCTGCGTGGGCTTGGCACTTTTTTACGAAAGAGAAGTTCGACATGCCTCACCTGTCTAGTCACGTCGATCAGGGCACAAACGTTGCGGTATCGGTAGGTGACTACTTCTCGAGCATGTTAGATCCGACCATGTCTTGGAAAGACGCTGAGAGGCTATGCGCCCAATGGGATGGACAGTTTGCCTTGAAGGGGATTATGTCGGTGGAGGATGCAAAGCGGGCGGTAGATATTGGTTGCACCGGCATTATGGTTTCCAACCACGGTGGTCGTCAGTTAGACGGGGCGCGTGCGCCGTTCGACCAGTTGGCTGACATCTGCGACGCGGTTGGAGACAAGATCGATGTCATTTGTGAGGGTGGTATCCAGCGGGGGACGCACATACTGAAGGCCCTATCAGTAGGTGCAAAGGCTGTATCTGGCGGAAGGTTGTATTTGTACGCACTCGCAGCGGCGGGGCAGCCTGGTGTTGAGCGCGCGCTGGGAAACCTTAAAGCAGAAATTGAGCGCGATATGCGGCTGATGGGTGTCAAGCAAGTGAGTGATCTAAACCGTACGAACCTGCGCTATCGTTAGACGAGAACTAGCACTCCTACCGGGACTCATGAGACTGGACTCACAAACAGTGCGCCTAAATAGCGCTCATAGGCTGTGGTCATAATCAGAACTGATGGATAGCACCCATCAATAGAACTCGTCGCTAGAACCGACAATAGATTAATAACTAGTACCGGTACTAAATTGATAAATAGGAGCTTGCTTGAATGGATGTCTATGAGTTCAACCAACGTGCCTGGGATCAACAAGTTGCATCTGGTAATCGCTGGACCCTCCCGGTGTCATCGGAGCTGATTGCCAAAGCGCGATCAGGTGATTGGGAGGTTGTATTAACGCCATCTAAACCGGTTCCAAAAAGTTGGTTTCCTGACCTGTCGAATTGTCATGTCCTCTGTCTGGCTTCGGCAGGCGGTCAGCAGGGACCCATTCTCTCTGCTGCTGGTGCGCGGGTTACCGTATTTGACGCGTCACTAAAGCAGTTAGAGCAAGATCAGCGGGTTGCGCAGCGTGACGCCCTAAGCCTGCAAACGGTTCAGGGAGACATGGCCGATCTGTCCGTCTTTGACAGCAACACATTTGATTTTATTTTTCATCCTTGCTCGAACTGCTTTGCCGCTGAGATCCTTCCGGTATGGCGCGAATCATTTCGGGTTTTGAAGCCAGGCGGCACCATGGTGTCGGGTTTCACCAAGCCGGTTTATGCGTTATTCGACCCTGATCACGAAAAGGAAGGCGTGTTTACACTCCGATTTTCGATGCCGCACTCCGATCTCGACATTCCTGAGGCAGATCGGGCCAGATGGTTTGGTGCAGAGTCGCCAATCGAATTTGCACATTCGCTAGACGATCAAATTGGTGGCCAGCTCGACGCCGGATTTGTGATGGCAGGGTTCTATGAAGACGACTGGGGCGGCGCTGAGCCAATTGATCAGTTTATGAAAAGTTTTGTGGCTACGCGTTCAATCAAACCCCTGTGCTAGCGGGTCGCGAATCGATTTGTAGCCGCCACGAGCGCACCGGTGTTCGCGGGATCAAACGCCGAGTGTCCCGCATTTTGCACCATGTTGAACGTCGCCTCAGGCCAAGCCTTATGTAGCTCCCAAGCGGTCGTTGGTGGGCAGACAACGTCGTAACGCCCCTGAACGATTTCGGTCGGGATATGACGGATAACATCGATATTGTCGAGTAGTTGATTCGGTGTCTCGAAAAAGCCGCCATTAACAAAGTAGTGACACTCGATACGTGCCATCGCGAGTGCGGCCTCGGGTTCCTCGAGCTTTTCCATGAAGTCTTTGTTCTGGTGGAGAAAACTAGTTGAGGCTTCCCAGACCGACCAGGCGCGTGCTGCTGCTAACCGCACCGCTTCGTCCGCGCTAGTTAAGCGCTTGTGGAAGGCACTAACAAGGTCCGAACGCTCCTCGTCTGGAAT
>CAJYAI010000088.1 GCA_913064725.1 uncultured Alteromonadaceae bacterium
CCCCATTCAGTCTCTCCAATTTTCTTCTTTAACAGCGAAAATTTATAATCGAAAAAGAGGTAGAATTTTGTGACGCGCACTCCGAAAAAGCGTGCAGGTAAGTAGTGACCAAACTCGTGAAGTACGATCAATATAGAGAGTCCTAAAACGAACTGTAAAATCTGAATAAGCATGTGCTGTAGTTCTAATTGAGGGTCAAAAGTAACGCTACGGTTGCAGATGAGCACTTTGAGCAGCTAATAAACCTCGATAAAGTGTTGTTAAAAGTGGACTTCCTTACTGCACTACTCCCAATTCCTTGCCCACCTTTGTAAATGCCGAAATGGCTTTATCGAGGTGTGCTTGGCTATGTGCAGCACTCAATTGAACTCTAATTCTCGCTTGACCTTGCGGCACAACCGGATAAAAGAACCCAATAACGTAGATGCCTTCGGTAAGTAATTTATCTGCAAATTCTTGACTTAAGGCTGCATCGTAAAGCATGATCGGCACAATAGCACTGTCGCCATCCTTATAATCAAAGCCTGCATCTTTCATGCCGTCTTTGAAGTAGTTCACGTTCCATTCCAACTGGTCACGCAGGTCCGTAGTTTCGCTCAGTAAATTCAATACCTCAATGGACGCCCCTACAATAGCTGGGGCGAGCGAGTTGGAGAAAAGGTATGGACGGGACTTTTGACGCAACATTTCGATAATTTCCTTTCGTCCGGTAGTAAAACCACCCATTGCACCGCCCAGGGCTTTCCCTAAAGTTCCAGTGATGATATCTACGCGCCCCAGGACGTTTTTTAGCTCGACCGTCCCACGCCCCGTTTTGCCAATAAATCCAGTTGCGTGGCATTCATCTACCATTACTAACGCATCGTATTTATCGGCGAGATCACATATTTTGTCGAGCTGTGCGATGGTGCCGTCCATAGAGAAAACACCGTCGGTGGTAATGAGAATTCGGCGTGCCCCGGCATCTTTTGCGGCTTGTAACTTCGCTTCAAGGTCATTCATATCGTTGTTGCGATAGCGGTAACGCGCGGCCTTGCACAGTCGGATGCCGTCAATAATCGATGCGTGATTCAGTTCGTCCGAAATCACAGCATCGTCAGGGCCCAGAATAGTCTCGTACAGGCCTGTATTGGCATCGAAACACGCCGCATACAAAATGGTGTCTTCCATGCCTAGAAATCGAGAAACGCGCGCCTCAAGCGTTTTATGGATGCCTTGAGTGCCGCAGATGAATCGAACCGAGGCCAGACCGAAGCCCCAGGTTTGCAAGCTGTCGCTGGCGGCCTGTGTCACTGCAGGATGATTGGCAAGCCCCAGGTAGTTGTTAGCGCACATGTTTATGACTTGTGAACCGTCAGCGAGTGTGATGTCACTTTTTTGATCTGAGGCAATCACGCGCTCAGTCTTCCACAGACCTGCCTCTCTGATGCCGGAAATCTCATCGGTAAAACTTGCTTTTGCAGCTTGGTAGCTCATATCAGTCCTTCCAGTCGAGGATGATTTTGCCCGATTGGCCAGAACGCATAATGTCAAAGCCCTCTTGAAAATCAGTGTAGTGAAGCCGGTGTGTAATGATGCGCTCTACGGGCAGCCCCGACTGAATCATCATGACCATTTTGTACCAGGTTTCGTACATTTCACGACCATAAATGCCTTTGATGTTGAGGCCCTTGAATACGACATCGGTCCAAGCAATTCCGGTGTCATCGGGCATGATGCCCAGCATAGCAATGCTGCCACCGTTGATCATTTTGCTGAGTACATCCCGAAAGGCTACGGGCGACCCTGACATTTCCAAGCAGACGTCAAAGCCCTCGAGGATTCCCAGGCTTTCCATGAACTCGCGGGTAATTTGCTGTTTAGCGACGTTGATCGGCTGGACTTTGGGGACAATGCGTTTCGCAAGGTCAAGCCGGTACTCATTGACGTCCGTTAGAATGACATTTCGCGCGCCGCAGTGCCCGGCGACCATAGCTGCCATGATGCCGATGGGGCCTGCCCCGGTAATAATGACGTCCTCGCCGACCATATTAAACGACAGTGCTGTGTGCACGGCGTTTCCGTAGGGGTCGAAAATAGCTAACAGGTCAGTTGGGATGTAAACACTGGGTCTAAACACGTTAGTGGCTGGAATGGCGAGGTATTCAGCAAATGCGCCGTCGCGATTGACGCCAACGCCTCTTGTATTCGGGCAGAGGTGAAGCCTTCCTGCCAGGCAGTTCCGGCAACGTCCACAGACAATATGACCCTCACCCGAGACAATATCACCGACCGACAAGCCAGTGACGTTGGCGCCTACATCAACAATCTCTCCGGCGTACTCGTGACCGCTAACCATGGGAACTTGAATGGTCTTCTGAGCCCAGTCATCCCAGTTGTAGATGTGCACGTCAGTACCGCATATCGCCGTCTTGTGAATCTTGATGAGCACCTCGTTACCGGCGATCTCAGGAATAGGAACATCTTCGAGCCAAAGGCCTTCTTCCGCGTATTTTTTAACTAGGGCTTTCATGGGTAGTTCCAGTCTGAGCGATGTTGACAGAGGTTGTATGCTAAATGGGCTAGGTTGGATGACTTAGTTAGAGCGCGGGATCATATCACTTGCTAAGGGCTTCAATCGAAAAGACCGAAATGATTTTTCGTCATGTGATTGTCTCGCAGCAGCAAACCAATCAGATAAAGTGTCCTGTAGCAGTTGGCTGGGCTATGTTTTCGGAACTCATTTGATGCACCGGTCTCATGCGCCGCTCTAATCCACTGCTGTAATCCACTGCTGCAATCCGCCGCTCTTGTCCGCCCCTCTTGTCCGCCTCTCCCCAGACAAAATCTGATGCCACATCTAACTGTTCAGCTGTACTAATTTAGCCGCATTAATGGCGATTAGCACCGGCAAGGGCACAGGTCATTGCAGGCATCCCAAACGTTTGATCTTATTGCCGATGCACTTCTACGATAAACCTTCCTACGTGTATTAGCGGTAGTATCGACGAATGACGTGGGTTATGACGGACGTATCGGATGAGAGTAGATCAACTACCAAATGATTTTTTAACTGAAAGAGTAAGTTTGGCTGCGGCATTTCGCTGGGCAGCTCGCCTCAACTTGCACGAGGCTGTGGCAAATCACTTTTCATTAGCCGTGAATCAGGACGGCACTCGCTTTCTTATGAACCCTAACCAGCGTCATTTTTCCACGATCAGGGCTAGCGACATAATCGAAGTCGACGCAAATGATCCGAGTATGGCCAGCGGGCCAGACGCACCCGATATCACCGCCTGGGGCTTACACGGTGGCATCCATCGGCACTGTCCTCATGCGCGCTGTGTTATGCACGTTCACTCTAACTACGCGACTGTGCTTGCCTCGCTTGCCGATAGTCATCTGCCGCCAATCGATCAAAATACGGCCATGTTTTTTAATCGGTACGTTATCGACGATCACTATGGTGGTTTGGCCCTCGAGGCTGAGGGAAGTCGCTGTGCACAGCTGCTGCAAGACCCCACGAAAAAAGTCATGATCATGGGTAATCACGGGGTTTTGGTCATTGGTGCGACCGTGGCAGAGACCTTCAATCGGCTGTATTACTTCGAGCGCGCCGCGGGTACTTACATCCAAGCGCTACAAACTGGCAAAGCGTTGCGTATTCTGTCCGACGACGTGGCGGAAAAAACCGCGATGCAACTGGAGGCCTACCCGGAGCAAGATGAGCGGCATTTTGCTGAATTAAAAGCGCTTTTGGACGACCAAGAACCGGATTATGTTGAGTAGGTCTGCTTGGGTAGGTTTGCTGGGGTAGGTGTGCTGGGATAGGTCTGCTAGGATAAGTCTGCTGGGATAGGTTCGCTGGTGTAGGTCTGCTGGTGTAGGTCTGCTGGGATAGGTCTGCTGAGGTAGGGGCGCTGGGGCAAGTCTGCTGGGGTAGATCAGCCAAGGTAGCTGTGAATGGTTTAGGGCGGATGCGGATGACGGCGCTGGCTTGGGAGTGGCGATGCAGAAAAAATCACGGTACTTTTTTTCTTGCAGGTAGTTCAATGACTCAATTGAGTTGGCCCCGTTTTAGCGCTGTCCGAGACCCTCCGGTTGCTGGACGTGCCGAGCTTCAGTCACGTCTGGCTTCCTATCCTGCTACGTGAAGAGCGACGCTAAGAAGCTCCTTCGAGCGACTGACGGGTCGCTTGCGGGTAGATGTCGTGTTACTTGCGAGCAATATTTTGATGAAGTGCTATGTTATCAGTGAGTGATGAATGACTACTGAGGTTCTAATGTGAAATATCTAGTTATATTGGCCTTTATGGCGCTCTCCCCCCTAACGAACGCGAGCCCACAGCCGCTGGAATATTTTATAAAAGATAGCGATTACCTAGAGGTGGCTTTATCCCCCTCTGGCGAGCGTATTGCGGCAAGGGCACGAGTTGACGGCAAAGTTGTGCTGATCGTGTTTGATCGCGAGACAAAGAAAGTTATCGGCGGCTTACAACCAGAATCGGATGATGCAATTAACAGCTTTAATTGGGTCAACGACGATCGACTCGTGTTTACCTACGCAGAGCAACGATTTGGCAGTGATCAGCGAAGCTCCATGGGGGAGCTGTACGCCGTAGACTTCGATGGCGCCAATTCGACGATGCTAGCAGGTTTTCGTGCATCTAATGCGCGCGCCGGCTCTCGTCTTGGAGGCACCCGCAAAGGGGATAAGGCGGCCGTATCTTTGATTGATGTGCTTGAGGAAGATGCGGATCACGTTCTCATTGCAAAGTTTCCTTTTTCTGCAGACGGCTTCCGATACGCATTCGATGGCAAACGTCCTCCCATCGTGTCAAAGCTGAATGTGTATTCAGGCAAGCAGACGACGGTGGAGCGTCTCTCGTTTAGAGGGGCGCGACCCTTTACAGATAAGCAGGGTGATGTGCGTTTCGTCACTTACGAGACTGAAGATGGTCAGACAAAATCAGCTTACCGTCCTGAAAAGACGGATGATTGGCAATTGTTGAGTGAAGCTTTTGATCTTGATGATGAGCTATCGGTTGTTGGCTTGAATCAGGGTGGCGATGCGGTTTTTTTATATGGTCCACAAGGTGAAAAAGGATACCGGACTATTTTCCGGTTTGACCTAAAAGAGCGCGTATATGAGCCCCTCTTTACCGGTCTTGATTCGGATATAGAAAATTGGCTGACTGATCCTGAAACTGGCGAGATCGTTATTGGCGCCTCGCGCCGAGGAAAAGTCAAATATCACTACACCATTCGTGAAAGCTCGTACCATGGGTTACATCGTGCATTGGTCAAAGCCTACGGGGATCAATCACTGAGTGTTATGAGTCGGTCCGTCGATGGCAAAGATATGATTTTAAGGGCTAGTAGCGACAGGGATCCGGGCAGCATTTTCATATTTAACACTGAGGCTAAGCGTGCTGAATTTTTTTGGGCAAATCGTTCTTGGATGAATCCGGCAGATATGAGACCTATGCAGATACATGAGGTCATATCGTCAGACGGGACCTCAATTCCTGTTCGACTCACCGTGCCTGCAACCGACGAGCCTGCACCGCTGATTGTCAATCCTCACGGTGGCCCTCACGGTATAAAAGACGACTGGGGCTTCAATTACGAGACGCAGCTCCTCGCAAGTCGTGGTTATGCAGTGCTTCAGGTCAATTTTAGAGGCAGTGGAGGTTTTGGGAAAACGTTTGAGGATGCTGGTCACAAAGAATGGGGTGGCAAAATGATTGATGATATTGCCGACGCTACTCGGTGGGCGATGTCCAGAGACGATATTGATCAGGACAGAGTTTGTGCTTATGGCGGTAGCTACGGTGCGTATGCCTCGTACATGCTCGCTGTGCGCGAACCTAAAATGCTTCGTTGCGTCGTTGGATATGTTGGTGTCTACGACCTCAATATTATGTACAGCACCGGTGATATTCCAAAGTCTTGGGGTGGAGCGGGTTATCTTGAGCGTGTCATCGGCAGAGACAAGGCCGAACTCGATGCATTTAGTCCCGTGAATTACGCCTCACTGATCGACGCTAAACCAATGTTAATTCATGGCGAAGATGATGTCCGCGCTCCGATCGATCATGCCTATGCTATGCGAGAAGCGCTTCTCAAAGTAGGCAAGGATCCAGAGTGGCTAAAGATCGGTGACAGTGGACATGGCGCCGGCAGTCTAGAAAATCGTCGTATGCTGTACCAGAGCTTACTAACTTTTCTCGATAGGAATTTGATGTAAATAGTCCAGGGGAAGGGAGCCGTTAGCCGATGGAGATTTTTTTATTTATTGCAGTCGTGTTAGTCCTAGTTTTAGGCTTAATTGGTTTTTTTGGCCGCTGCAGGGCCTGCGGTAGCAAAATCCATGCATTTAGCCCGGGCCATGCGGCGGATATACCAGCAGGA
>CAJYAI010000089.1 GCA_913064725.1 uncultured Alteromonadaceae bacterium
TTGAGCTGGCGGTGCGCGAGGTGGTTCACGGTCGACCGGTTAACAATGTCGATGCGCTAGCCAATCCCGACGCGCTGTCGAATTTTAAAGATCTTGATGCGCTGGCGCATTGACTAGCAACGGCAGTAGTCGCGGCCCTTCGCGTTTAAGTCATCACAGGTGACTGCGGCTGCGCCGCTAAAGCACTGAGCAGCATCGCGCGCCACCGAGTAGGGGGAGTCTGCCTGTACCTCAAAGCTTGCCGCGTCAGCACCGGCAACGGTGCGGTCGAGCCAGTAGACTTGTGAACTGTCCTTGGCATAGCCGCTGGGCAAAACTTGAAGGCTCTCTCGGTCCATGATGGGCACACGCTGGCCCTCAGCGTAGTAGCATTTGTCGTCTTTCGCACGTGAGCGCGGGATGATGGCGAATGTCGCGATATCACAGACCTCGAGTCGCTTTTCGCCAAGATAGATGTTGTGCGCGTCGCGTGACCAGCCATCCCCAAGCCGCTCAAAGGTGGCGAGCTCTGCGCCCTCTAAGCGGGTGCGACCAAAAAAGATCTGACTCGCGTCTGCCGCATAACCATTTGTCAAAAGCGCGAAGGTGGCGGGGTCTGCATGGGTTATCGGTAAGCTCTTTTGAAAGACCTGATACGCGTCTTTGCCGTGGCTTCTATTAATCATGCTGAAGGTCGCAGGGTCTGCGCCTTCGAGCACCGCCAGGGAATAACGCTGTGACATGGGGTTCCAGGAGAAATAAACCACCTCGCCATCGACCACTTCGTAATACGCGTAGTGCCCTGAGACAGCTTTCAGGGTGCTGGTGCAGCCCAACGTCACGGCACAAAACGTTATTAGTGCCATTCGGGCCCATTGGGTGGTCACAGTTTTATCCTCGCATTGAGTTTTGTCAGATGCACCGACTGTGTGAGCAGAGACTATCGCCGTCTCGGATGGCGGCACTGGTATTCGCCTTAGTTAAGTACTAGGCGAGCGAATCTCGTCGGTAGCACTCCCAGTTCCAAGCACTCTGTGCGATCTTATCAATAGCCCCGAATTGCGGATTCCAATCGAGCTCATCGCGCGCCTTTTGGGCGCTGGCGACCAGGGTGGCCGGGTCACCTTCGCGGCGTGGACCAATCGTAAAGGGAATTTCGGCACCCACCGCTTTCTCGCAGGCTGCGATGACCTCTTTCACAGAATAGCCATTGCCATTGCCCAAGTTGTACACATTGAAGTTACCACCGGCACTCATCTTCTCGATTGCCGCCACGTGAGCACTCGCAAGATCGTCGACATGAATATAGTCCCGAACACAGGTGCCGTCTGTCGTAGGGTAGTCGTCTCCAAACAGCGTTAACGCATTACCTGTTCCTGCGGCCGCACGCAGCGCATTGGGTATCAGGTGGGTTTCGGGTTCGTGCCACTCGCCTAAATTCGCGGCGTTATTGGCGCCGGCCGCGTTGAAATAACGAAGACAAGTGGCACTGAAATCGGAACTTTCTGCCACAGCCTGCAGCAGGTGTTCGACGACTAGTTTTGTCTGACCGTAGACATTGATTGGGGTCTTTGGGTGCTTCTCATCAATGAGATCCGAGACAGGGTTACCAAAAATCGCTGCGGTTGATGAAAAAACCAAACGCTGGATATCCGCAGCTTGCATGGCTCGAACCAGATTGGTCGTGCCGCCAACATTGTTTTGGTAATACAGTGCGGGCTGATTTTTTGACTCGCCGACCAGTGACTTGGCGGCAAAGTGAAGAACACCGTCGAAGCCCCGATTTTTGATGCTGCGTAAAAGATTAGTCTCGTCCCTAAGGTCAACAGAAATCAGTTCGCAGTCCTGCAGCGCCCATTTGTGACCTGTCGATAAATTGTCGAGAACAACGACGTCGTGGCCCTCATCCAAAAGAGCGCGCACTGAGTGGGAGCCAACATAGCCGGCGCCGCCGGTAACCAAAAGCTTCATCTAGAGCGACCCAGTATTTGTCGATTGATCGGCAATCTATCAGATATGAAAGGTAGAAAACTATCAGATTTGAAAGGCAAAAAACCCGATGCCCACTCTCACTCCTTACGATATGAGCTCAGCCTGTAAACTGCGCAGTGCTTGAGGTTAACCCGGGTTCTGCAAGAAGCGCGCAATCGCGCGCTAGAGGGCCCAGTTACTGAGCTGAGTACCAAAGCTGATAAGAGAAGATGGACCCGCCGGTTGTGGGGCGGGCCCGGACTGTTAAATTGCTTGCATGCCCGTCATGTAGCCACGCAGCTCTTCGCCGATGAGCTCGACCGGGTGGTTGCGGATCTCTGCATTAACCGCAATGAGCGTCTTGTTATCCACCGCGTGACTGCCTGTCATGCCGCCACCGATGACGTCAGCGCCCAGACCGGCCACGAAGTCCTTGAGTAGCGGACGCGCGGCCTGGTCGAACAGATAGTTGCCGTATTCGGCCGTGTCCGAGATGACGACGTTCATCTCGTAAAGCTTCTTACGTGCAATGGTGTTTGCAATGAGCGGGGTCTCGTGAAGCGACTCATAATAGGCTGACTCATCGATGATGCCTGCTGAGACCATGGTCTCAAACGCGAGCTCAACGCCTGCCTTGACCATGGCAACCATGAGGATGCCTTGATCATAATACGTCTGCTCATCGATGTTCTGATCAGTCAGTGGCTGCTCTTCAAATGCGGTTGCGTTGGTTTCGGCACGCCATGTCAGTAGATTAATGTCATCATTCGCCCAGTCCGCCATCATGGTTGACGAGAAGTGACCGGACATGATGTCGTCCTGGTGCTTTTCGAAGAGCGGACGAAGAATTTCTTTCATGTCCTCGGCCAGATCGTAGGCGCGGATTTTTGCGGGATTGGTCAGACGGTCCATCATATTAGTGATACCGCCGTGCTTAAGACCTTCGGTAACAGTTTCCCAACCATTTTGAACGAGTTTGGCGGCGTAGCCAGGCTCAATGCCGAGCTCGACCATGCGATCAAAACACAGAATAGACCCAGTTTGAAGCATGCCGCAGAGAATGGTCTGCTCGCCCATCAGATCAGACTTCACTTCGGCAATGAATGACGACTCTAAAACACCAGCGCGGTGTCCGCCGGTGCCGGCGGCATAGGCTTTCGCTAATTCAAAGCCTTCGCCATTGGGGTCATTTTCGCGGTGAACGGCAATGAGTGTCGGCACGCCAAAGCCACGGAGGTATTCCTCGCGAACCTCAGTGCCTGGGCACTTTGGCGCCACCATGATGACGGTAATGTCGTCACGCACCTGCATGCCTTCTTCGACAATGTTAAAGCCATGCGAATAGGACAGACAGGCGCCGTGCTTCATCAGGGGTTGCACTGCGGTCACAACATCGGTGTGCTGCTTGTCGGGCGTTAGGTTCAACACCATATCGGCTTGAGGGATGAGTTCCTCATACGTACCCACAGTGAAGCCATTTTCCGTCGCGCGCAGGAATGAAGCGCGCTGCTCGGTAATAGCAGACTCGCGAAGCGCGTACGAGACGTCGAGGCCGCTGTCGCGCAGATTGAGGCCTTGATTAAGTCCCTGCGCACCGCAACCGACAATCACGATCTTTTTGTCCTTGATGGCGTCGACACCATTGGCGAACTCTTCGGGTTCCATGAAGCGACATTTGCCCAGCTCTTCCAGCTGGACACGCAAGGGCAGTGTGTTGAAGTAATTACTCACTAGGGACTCCTCGTCACGAAAATCAATACGGTGCTAATACGGGGCGCATAATGTAGTGGTTGAGCGCCGCCGCGTAAATGTCAGGACCGCACAAAGAACCGATAGAAAACCGTTTATTCGCTATTTCTTATGCAAATTGACCTCCGTAGCTGCCATTGTCAGAAAAGTCCCAGTGCTCTTAGCCGGAAAAAAACCTTTTGGGGCGCTTACATTTCCTGTCTTTAAAATTTCCTTTGACAAATATAAGGATATCTTTATATCTTTATTTTTGAATTTAAATCAGCGCGCTGTGGCGCAGCTAAGGAGACGCAAAAATGTCGGTACCGAGCGTATCGTTTGAGTTTTTTCCGCCTAAGTCGGAAGTAGGTGAAGTAGCGCTTTTTGATGCAGCGTCGCGATTGAGTTCCTTGCGCCCTGAGTTCGTTTCCGTGACATATGGTGCGGGGGGTTCCACCCGTGAACCAACCGCAAGGGCGGTGTCGGAGTTGAAAATAAAACTCGGGTTGGACGTAGCGCCGCACTTAACCTGTGCTGATGCTACCAAGGAAGAAACGCTCGAAATTGCCAGAGATTACCTGAACAAAGGCGTTACCAAGTTGGTTGCACTTAGAGGTGACTCACGAGATGGCGTTGAAGGCGTGTATACCCCGCCAGTTAATGGCTTCGCTTATGCATCCGATCTTGTGGCTGGCTTGCGGGATCTGAAGGGACTCGAGCTTTTCGTATCAGCCTATCCAGAGCGTCACCCTGAGGCGGCAACCGCTGACTCCGACATTCAGGTCTTGAAAAAGAAGCAGGATAACGGCGCCAGTGCGGCCATTACCCAATTTTTCTTCAATAACGATGACTTTTTGAGGTATCGAGATTGCGCGGCGGCTGCGGGCGTCACCATTCCGATTATTCCCGGTATCATGGTTCCGGAAAACATAAAAGGCGTTCAGCGGTTTGCCAAGGCCTGCGGTGCAACCGTGCCTTCCAGTTTGTCCTCTAGATTTGCGGGGATTGAGGATGATGAGGAAACACGGCGCCTCATCGCAACGCATTTTTCTATTCAACAGTGCGAGCAGCTGGTCGCCGCGGGTGTTAAGCACTTTCACTTTTACACGCTGAACCGCGCTGAAAGCGCTTATGCGCTGTGTCATGCAATTGGGCTGCGTGAGCAATTGGTGGAGGCGGCCTGATGGTACAGTGGAATCGTCAGAGCCGTTTGGCGTGGCTTAAATCTGCGCTGCAAAATCGCATTGTTATTCTCGACGGTGGCATGGGAACTATGATTCAGCAGGCTGGGCTGTCTGAGACTGATTACCGTGGCATTGAGTTCGCGGATTGGGCTTCCGAGCTGAAAGGCAATAATGATTTATTATCACTAACCCAACCTGAGTTGATCGCTGATATTCACCAGCAGTACTTGAATGCTGGGTCGGACATTATCGAGACCAACACATTTAACTCTAACGCTCCGTCGCTCGGCGACTACGGAATGCATACATTAGTTGCCCGGTTTAATAGAGATGCAGCGAGTTTGGCTCGTGCTGTCTGCAATGCGCTTGAAACTGACGAGAGACCGAGGCTGGTTGCTGGCGTTTTGGGGCCAACCAACAGGACGGCATCGATAAGCCCGAAAGTCGAGGATCCTAGTTTTCGTAATGTCAGCTTCGATGAACTAGTAGCCACTTACAGTGAGGCCACCGCGGCACTTTTAGAGGGTGGCGCTGACTTGATTTTGGTTGAGACAATCTTTGACACGCTCAACGCCAAGGCGGCCTTGTATGCCATTGATGTCGTATCGGAGCAGCTTGGTGAGCGCATTGAGATCATGATCTCTGGCACCATCACCGATGCTTCAGGAAGAACACTATCTGGGCAAACCACCGAGGCTTTCTGGCACAGCGTTCGTCACGCTGAGCCTCTGTCTATCGGCTTAAACTGTGCCTTGGGCCCAGCCGAACTGAGGCCCTTCCTAAGAGAGCTATCGGATGTGGCAGACACCCATGTATCTGCGCACCCCAATGCTGGCCTGCCCAATCAGTTTGGCGAATACGACCTGTCAGCAACTGAAATGGCAGATATCGTCGCCGAGTTCAGTGCATCGGGTCTCATTAATATCGTTGGTGGGTGTTGTGGCACAACCCCTGAGCACATTGCTGAGATTGTCGCTCGAGTGAAAGACCACGCTCCAAAATCTGAGGTCGAAAAGCAGCGAGTCATGCGGCTTTCTGGGCTTGATCCTTTCATTGCTGATGAATCAAAGGGTTTCATTAATGTGGGCGAGCGCACAAACGTCACGGGATCTGCGCGATTTAAGCGCCTCATTCTGGAAGGCGAGCTGGAAGCTGCGTTGGAGGTCGCTCGACAGCAGGTCGAAAACGGCGCGCAGATTATCGACATCAATATGGATGAAGGCTTACTCGACTCCGAAGAGGCCATGGTGCGGTATCTCAATCTGGCGGCCACAGAGCCTGATATTTCTCGCGTGCCGGTCATGATTGACTCGAGCAAGTGGGATGTTCTGAGAGCGGGGATGAAGTGTGTTCAGGGTAAAGGGGTTGTTAACTCCATATCACTAAAAGAGGGCGAGGCGCC
>CAJYAI010000090.1 GCA_913064725.1 uncultured Alteromonadaceae bacterium
AACGTGCCAGGAAAACCGCGTATGTTTTTAGCGTACGTTGGTGGGGTCGGGACTTATCGCCTTATTTGCGATCAGATTGCCGCCAGCGGATACAGTGGTTTCGAAGCAGCGTAGCCAACTGAGCAGCGTAGCCAACTGAGTAGTACAGTTCGAACCCGGTGTAAGCCGGGCCTTTCAAATAGTATGGAGTGAGAGCCTGCATGCAAATCTGGGTCGATGCTGACGCCTGTCCGGGTGCCATCAGAGAGATCATCGCAAAAGCCGCACACAAGCGTGCGATCACAACTACGTTCGTCGCAAACCATAGCTTTGCGCTGCCAAAGTCAACTCACGTCAGGTTGTATCAAGTGCCAAGCGGTTTCGATGAAGCCGATAAAGAAATTGAGCGCCGTGTTTCAGCAGGCGATCTAGTCATCACCTCAGATATTCCGCTCGCTGCCGATGTGCTGAAGAAGTCGGTTTTCGTCCTAACATCTCGGGGTGAGCGATACACCGAGAACAACATAAAACAGCGGCTACAGATGCGTGACTTCATGGAGACCATGAGGTCGTCAGGCGAACATACTGGCGGTCCGCCGGCTCTAAACCTGACCGATAGAAAGCACTTTTCGGATCAACTTGACCGGCTGTTAACAAAAGCGCTCCAGTCGCGATCACCTTAGGCGTCAACGCAGATTGTTGCGCAATGCACAAGAAGCTTACGTGACGACTCGGCCATTAGAGTATGTGATTCTTGATCTGTCGACTGTCCGCAAAATGACTGAACATGACACAGCCTGCCACCAGCGGACACACCGCCACACGATGACGCAGCAAACCAAACAATCGCTACTAAGTGAAGTCTCTAAACACTGGCATCAGGCACGCTTCATTGGCGGCAACGCGCAGAAACCTAGCGCTAACGGTCAAAGTGGGCCTTGGATTTGAGCTTAATCTGTGAAAAACGCAAGCCGGTTGCACCCTAATTGGGCGAGAAACCAGCGGTCTTGTCGATTGCGACGCGGGAGCACGCATATGCACCTCCTCATGTAATCGACCCAGCCCCATCCTCTCTCTGGTTTCGATAATTTCAGAAGCGCATCCATGCGAACTGAGACCTTACGCACAGATCCTTCATATTTCCATCGTTTTATCCACAGGGAATAACCCAAATGGGGCAGTAGTGTGACGAAGTTCACGCTTTTATCCACATTACGCCTGCGTTTCGAGTGTCAACTCCATGCGCAAGATGAACACGAGCACTTCGGCAACCGCTCGGTATAACTCTGGCGGTATCTCATCACCCAGAGGAATTTTCGACAACAAGTAGCTCAGTTTAGGGTCTTCGACTAAGGGTACACCGGCAGCGTCTGCTCGCTCCTTGATCAGTCGAGCAATCTCTCCCTCGCCACTTGCCAAAACCGTTGGTGCGCCCTCACGATCGTAGTGAAGCGCCACAGCTCTCTCGAAATCGGTGCGATTCATGCGGTCACATCCAGACGGTCGGAAGACTGCTCCGCTTGTTCACTTGGCACGTTGAATAGTCCTGTAGATAAGTCTTTGACTCGGAAGTCGCTGACGATCATGCGCTGTTTGAGATCGCCCAGCGAGGCCTCAAAAGTGCGTCGAACCTCGGCTGAGTCGCTACGAAAAAGCACACTAAGCTCCGAGCCTAGTAGTGTGAGCTGTGCATTAAGTCTGCCCGTCTCAGGCAGTTCAATATCGAGCGTCACTTGCCATGACGGCCGGCTGTCCGCGCCATCTTGTTGCGGTGCGTCGCGCTCAATAGTCATCGATAAATCGCTGAACGACCCCGCCCAAGCTAATGGCAAATGAAATGCCCATCGCTGTCCTGCGTTTTCTTGCGGTAGCGATATGAGTTGCTGCTGATTGAGATTAGCCAGTGCTGCATTTGTCAGATCCGACAAATTGGACAGCCCCAGTCTAGCCTCAGACTGCAGATTAGCGCTGCCAAGCGCTAACAAAGTGCGCTCTATTGTCGATAGCTGGGTCTTGGCACTCTCTTGGTAGGCCCGGATACGACCACCGAGCAAATTGGCCTCATTAAACAAACCGGATTGCGCCACAGCCTGAGCGAGTGCACCCCCCGACAAAGCGCCTGGCTGAAGCACCTGGCTGGAAAGGGCTGTCAATGCGGATGCCAAAACGGGATTCTGGCTAATTACCGCCTTAAGGCCAGGCTGGGATGCCAGCGACGACAAGAGCGTAGCGACCGGTGACGTCACCCCAGTCAATGAGGTCAAGGGACCGTTGTTTGCCGAAGGGCTCGACCTGAGGGCCAATTCCGACGTTTGTGACACACCGGATTTTTCAGTCTGTGCCAGCAGCTTGAGTATCAGTTGCGGCGTTACCTGCTGCACTTCTAGCTGTAAGCGATTACCCGGCTGCACGGGTAAGTCTAGGGGGGTGACAAACTCTCTACCGCCCGCATTGAGCAACACATTACCACTGGGCATTCGGTCGACGACCAGGGCATTTATCACCTGACCAACACGCCAATTGCTGAGCATCACGCCGAAATTGCGCTGATCAACGCGCGCTGGCGTAAGTGTTAACTGCAGCTCTTCCATAATTTTGTCACCGACATGCGGCCATACTGTTCTATATTAGCGACAGAAAGTGTCGCTAAGTAAAGCTGACTGCAGTTTTTAGGAGGTAATTTTGGATATCGCAACGCTTCTGGGGATGGTAGGCGCCATTGCCATCGTCTTACTCTCGGTCCAGAGAACGGGGCAGTTAGAGATGTTCACGGGTGATTGGTTCTCTCCCGTATTCGTTATTTGCGGCACCTTGCTCGGCGTCATGATTCGTTACTCCATGGGACACTTCCTCAGCTCGCTTAAAGTCGTCGCCCAGACATTTTCAAATCAAAAAAATGATCCGCAACTTTTGATAGATGAAATCGTCAACCTTGCGACAGTGAGTCGAAAAGATGGTTTATTAGCACTCGAGAAAGTCACGATCTCAGAGCCTTTTTTGGAAGAAGGCGTGCAAATGCTTATCGATGGCAGCGGTGGCGATGTCGTCAAGCAAAGCATGAGCAAGAATATGCGCGGCATACTTGAGCGCAATTCTGCCAGTCAAAAGGTTTGGCGCACCATGGGTGAGGCGTCACCCGCATTCGGCATGATAGGAACTGTTATCGGATTGGTAGCCATGATGGCAAACATGGAGGATCCCAAAGCCATTGGCAGCGCCATGGCCTTGGCACTGCTAACCACTCTATGGGGATCGTTTCTTGCTAACGTCCTCTTTCTTCCTGTCGCGGACAAACTCAAGTATCGATCATCAAATGAGCAGATGAAGTTGACTATCTGCATTGATGGCGTAATGGCCATACAGTCTGGCCAAAACCCACGTGTCATTGCATCAGTGCTAGGCGCTTATTTGGACCCCACTAAACGCGCTCAAGTCCCAGTAAAAGGTAAGAAATAATGGACGATGACGAGTTCTTTGAAGACGAAGACGAGGGCAATGCAGACGGCTGGATAGTGACCTATTCGGATCTCATGTCATTGCTATTGTGTTTCTTCGTCCTCATTCTTTCGATGGCGGAAGTCGACATCATCAGATACAAGCAACTCGCCGACTCCATGCAGGAAGCCTTTGGTGTGCAGCGCGAGATGGAGCTTGAGTCAATTCCAAAGGGGACCAGTGTTGTTTCAACCGAATTTCGACCGGGCATTCCGGACGAGACGATCGTAGATGTCGTGCAGCAAATCACAACCGACCAAACCCGCAATTCGCTCCGAATCGGGAACCCAGACGCGCCTATATCCGAGGAAAAGGACATCAGGGATGAAGTGCTGACCTATGACGAAGTCATGGCGCTGATAAAGGAAACCGAACTCGACACCGAAATGCTCAAACGCCTGCTGGATACCGAGATTAAAGAAGGTCAAATAGACGTGGAATCGACCGCCCGAACGATCCTAATCCGCATTCGCGAAAAGGGGGCATTTTCTTCGGGGTCCGCCTTGCTCAACACCTCTTTCGTGAGCGTTATCGACAAAATTGCCAGTGCATTGACTCAAATTGAAGGTAGAATTGCAGTTGAGGGCCATACTGACAATGTACCGATTAATACGTTTGCTTACCCGTCAAATTGGGATCTGTCCTCGGCTCGCTCCGTTGCGGTAGTACGACGAATGCTAGACGTCGCGCCATTAGGGCCGACACGAATTACGGCTTCAGGATTTGCAGACACGAGGCCGCAAGCGATTAATACCACTGTCGACGGGCGTGCGCGAAATAGACGTGTTGAGATTGTGGTCAAGCAGCCACTGGACGAGCAGAGTGGCGCAATATTGCGGGAAATTAGGTAATGGTTATCAGGGAGTGGAGGCTGTCTAGGGACTTACGAGATGAGTGACAACCAACGAGATTTTTATCGAATTCAAGACCGATTACTGATGGCGTGGCGCTTTGTCGAAGCTGAGGCTGTCACTGAATCTGAGTCGGCTCTGAGCACGGTCAATCGTGAGCTGGAGGAAGAGCTACTCGAACTCCATGACGAGTCTCCGGAAACAGCCAGAGTATTTACCTTGCTGAACCGCAAAATTGAACTCCTCATGTCCTATGGGCAAGGGGAATCCGACAAGCCCACAAATTTAGGCGGCTTTTGCGACAAAGCGCTTGTTGATGTCAGTCTGAGCGGTTCGGGAATGGGTTATTTCTCGGCGACCAACGCTGAGGAAGGGTCTTATGTAGAGGTGATATTGAGCCTCGAAAGTATCGATGTCGAAATCACTGTTCGTATGATTATTATTGAAACCAGAATCTCAGCAGATGCGGAAAATCCTGGCTTCTGGTTGCGTGGGCGTTTCCTAGAAGATCAGGACAAGCAAGTAGACGCCGTGGTTGCACATGTTAACCAACGTCAATTCGAACAACTTCAAAGACGCGCTAAAGCAAACGGCACTCCCATAGAAGATACAGACGAGGATTAGCGCCAGTCGCTGAGTTTCGATTTTAAACGAGCGACCGCTTGCCCATGAATTTGTGATACCCGCGATTCGCTCACACCGAGCACCAGACCTATCTCTTTAAGATTGAGCCCCTCGCTGTAATAAAGCGACAGCATCAGTCCCTCTTTTTCTGGCAGTGCCTCGATCGCGGCGACAAGCGCTTCTCGTTTTGTAACCTCAACAAATTGCTCATCGGGCTCGTCAATGCCGGGGGGCAGTTCAGCTTCGTCTAACTGCGTTACTCGCGCACAGGCAAGCTCACCCGCGAGCGACCGATACTGCTCCACTGGCATACCCATTTCAGCCGCTATTTCAGTTTCTTGAGCAGGACGACCTACCCGCTGCTCTACTCGATCAATGGCCGCAGCGACGCGGCCAAGGTCTCGTTGCACACTGCGCGGCAACCAATCACGACCTCGCAGTTCATCAAGCATGGCACCGCGAATGCGAATAGTGGCGTACGTGGAAAACACCGCACCTGAATCACTTTGATAGTCATCAACGGCCTTTAAGAGACCAATCAAGCCCACTTGAATGAGGTCTTCGATCTCAATATGCGATGGCAGCTTGACGGCCAATTGACTGGCGAGGCGCTTGACCAGCGGTAAATGCTGCTGCACGAGGTGGTCGGTCGGTTGACGCGAGTGAACCTCGTATTCGGACAACATGGCTTCAGTGCCGAACCGCATGGTTCTGCTGGCTCAAAAGTTGCTCAACGAAAAAGCCGACACCGGAGCT
Organism: uncultured Alteromonadaceae bacterium; assembly: GCA_913064725.1. Classification (GTDB taxonomy): domain Bacteria; phylum Pseudomonadota; class Gammaproteobacteria; order Pseudomonadales; family Halieaceae; genus Luminiphilus. The sequence continues at coordinate 5,706 of CAJYAI010000090.1, forward strand.
TTCACTGCGCGGCGCCTGACGGTTGAGACGACGACCCGCATCGCGAATAGCGATTGCTGCCGGTGATCGTGGGTAGGCGCTAACTAGCGCGCGACGTTCTTGTACAGCACGACGTAGGTACATGTCAGTTGGAACCCCGCCAAGATAGCCCAACTCCACATCGAGGTATCGGTCGCAGACATTGGCGATTCGCTCAAATAATTGCTTACCTTGTAGCGGGTTATCGACTTGATTAGCCAATATCTCAA
>CAJYAI010000091.1 GCA_913064725.1 uncultured Alteromonadaceae bacterium
CTCACGCCACAGGCGAGGCGGGAGCACCTGCTCGATTGCAGCGCGGCAATGATTTCAGAGGCTGGAATAACGGCGTTTACCATCGAGGGATTGGCTAGACAGGCGAACGTGTCGGTTCCATTAGTTTACAACTACTTCACAAGTCGAACTGAGTTACTGCAGGACTTGTTGATACGAGATTTTACAAGATTCAACGAACGTACGCACGACGAGATTGAACGCGCATCAACGTTTGAAGAGATTGTTCGTGCCGCCGTTAAAAGCAATTTTGAACACTACGCACCTGGCACCGTTCTTCCGATTCTCATGAGACAAGCTGAGATAGTCAGCGTGATTCGAGATAAATTAGCGCTCAACGCGCGCCAAGCTTCCGCCTATCTCGTTGAGCAAACCACAGCTCACTACAAATTCGATCACGATACTGCGAGATTACTAGTTGAACTCTCCTCTGGCGCGGCCTGGTCTGCGGCCGAATTAGCAGGAAGGCAAAACCGTAATATCGAAGAAGTGGCTGAGCTTACGGTGAGCTATATTCTTGCCGGCATCGAAGCGCTTTCTAAAAGAAAACACAGTCAGTAAGGGCATCACCGCAACATGAATAGAAAACTGCATATTCCTATAACTAAACTTAAGAGGCTTTATACATGACTGTTAATCGACAGTGGCGTCTTGCGCGACGCCCAGAGGGCATGATCGGCGAGGTTAATTTTGAATTTACCGAGACGACCGTACCGAAAGTCATGGACAGACAAATATTGGTAAAGAACCTGTATTTTTCATTCGACCCCACCCAACGCAACTGGATGGTTGATCGACCCAGCTACCTGCCGCCGGTCGCCATCGGCGAAGTCATGCGAGCAGGCACGGTAGGACAGGTGGTGCTATCCAACCATCCTGACTTCTCTGAGGGTGATCTGGTGCAGACCATGGGTGGTTGGCAAGACTATGCAGCTATCACACCCGGACAAGGCGTCACCGGTGTCACTAAAATACCCGAGGGCGTCACCCCGGAAATGATGCTTTCCGTCATCGGTTTGACGGGCATTACCGCCTACTTCGGTCTACTCGAATTAGGCCAGCCAAAGGCTGGCGAGACCGTATTAGTCTCAGGCGCTGCTGGCGCCACAGGGTCTGTCGCAAGCCAGATAGCTAAAATTAAAGGTTGCCGGGTTGTCGGTATCGCAGGTGGTCCAGAAAAATGCCGATGGCTGACCGAAGTTGCCGGACTGGATGAGGCAATAGACTACAAACAGGGCAACTTAAACGAGCAGATTGCTGCTGCCTGCCCAAACAAGTGGAATGTCTTTTTCGACAACGTGGGGGGCGAGACGCTGGAAGCTGCGCTCAATCACTTAGATCTTTATTCACGTGTTGTACTCTGCGGCGGCATTTCCGGCTACAACGCTGAAAAGCCCTTGCCGGGACCGTCAAACCTAATGAACCTGGTGACTAATCGCAGTCGCATGGAAGGGTTCATCATCCTCGATTACATGCCACGCGCGATGGAAGCGATTCAGGATCTTATGGGCTGGGTAATGTCCGGCGATCTGAAATTTCAAGTTGACGTGCAGGAGGGCTTTGAGAATATTCCAACTACCTTGCGCCGCCTATACACCGGTGAGAACCACGGTAAACAATTATTGAAATTAGCGGACCCCGTATAGCCTCGTGTGAGCAAAGACGTTTATGAATAAACCTATGGCTGGACTGCTAAACAGCAACGACATCATTGATCGCGTGTTCGAACACATAGATAACGGGACAACTGACCTTGGCGAGACTGTGTGGAAAGAGCCAGTAGACCACTACGACAGTCGTTTACGGTTTGATCAAGAGATCGCGCTGTTGCGACGACGACCCGTGGTTTTTTGCCCATCCGCTTTGATACCTGAGGCCGGTAGCTTCGTCTCCCGAACCGCTGCTGGCACGCCTCTTCTCGTGGTCAGAGACAACGACTTACAGGTCCGCGCTTTCATCAACGCCTGCCGTCACCGGGGGATGAAGGTAGCCTCGGGCGAGGGATGTACCCGAACCTTTTCTTGCCCCTATCACGGGTGGACCTACAATCTCGATGGATCGCTTCGCGGCGTTCCCGGCGCCGCGGCATTTCCTGGATTAGAGCAAGAAACCGCGGGCCTCAAGGAACTCTTTGCGGTCGAAAAGGGAGGCCTCGTCTACGTGCAGCAAGAGGGAACACCCCAGCTTGAAACGCTGGACACGGCGCTGGACTTTTTTGAGCCATCACAACAGGTGTTTCATCAGAGCCACACAATCGATGAGGCCAACTGGAAACTGCTCACCGAAACCCTGCTCGAGGGCTATCACATTAAGTCGCTGCATCGCGAAAGTTTCTACCCCTTCGGCTTAGACAACGTGAATGTGGTGGAGTCATTCGGTCAGAATTCACGCGTGGTCTACCCCTTTAAACGCATAGAAAAACTGCGCTCAATGCCTCGCGATGAATGGGCGATCGAGGGATTTGCGACCTTGGTTTATCACCTGTTTCCCAATGTCAGTGTCGCAGTGCTGTCTAAGCATACGAGTGTCACCATCATCGAGCCGTTATCACCATCGCGCACACAAATGTTCTCCTACTTTGTAAAGCACTCCGCCAATAAGGGCGTTGAAATAAGCCTCGAAGAGGCTATCCGGGACGTTGATTTCGTCAATCAGTCAGGCCAGGAGGAAGACCGGGCCGCCGCCAGAGACATACAGGAAACTGTCACAACGTCGGCCAATTCACATCTGACCTTTGGTTATTACGAAAAGGCGATCGTGAGTTTTCATCAACAGCTTCATCGCGAGCTGGGCGATGCCTAAGTGGCCCTGCTCGACAATGAGGTCATCTACGGCGCATTCGATCTGTGTCAGCGAGGAGAGGGATGATCCCCTGGAGGAAATACCGTGCAAGACATTACAAAATCAATAGAAGCCTGTGCTGCTCATTATGGCGACCAAGCCCATGCGATGCGTGATTATCTGTTAGCAGGACAAGCAGCTGCTCTGGCCCTCGACAATCGTGGCCCCATTGAATTTGATACAGCTGGCAGACTTGCGCCGCGCATATTAGACGCATACTCCAAATACGGATTTTATGTTTTCACCGGGGTTCTTAGCGAAGAAGAGTGCGAAGACATCGAAGCGGATATGGTGGCTCTAAAGGCGTCTTTTCCAGTCGTACCTGACAGTGAGGTCGATGCCAAGGGACGGCCCGCATTAGGGTCGGACTCGATGACACCTCATCTCGTCTGGTCAAAGCCACTCGGGGATCCGCTTGGGGGTACACAACTGGCTAATGGACGACACCAAGTCAAAATGTTCGAGCCCGAGGCAACCGCTGATACCCCTGAAGCGTCGCCCTTTATTCTGCTCGGCTCACTGCGATTTTCAGACGCATGCTTACGCACTTACGCACACCCCGAATTGCTTCGCGTTGCAGAAGCCATCAACGGCGAGGACTTTACCCCCTTTAACGAAGCGTTATTCATCAAAGAACCCGGGATCGGTGCTGCAGTCTCGTGGCACCAAGACGGCGTGACCCATTGGGACAGTCCGGACTTCGACGAGAATATCCATGGTTTTAATTTCATGGCACAGCTATACGGCAGCACAGCTGTGAACGGCGTATGGGTGCTGCCGGGCAGTCACAAACTTGGCAAAATCGATATCAAAAACTTGGTTTCTTCAGCAAAAAGCGAGCGGATCGAAGGTGCCGTCCCCCTCGTCTGCGATCGCGGCGATGTCGTCATCTGTAACCGGCAAGCGCTTCACGGCTCTTTCCCAAACAGTGGCTTTGAACCGCGCCTTACCGTCAACTTCGGATTTCACAAGCGATCTTCTGTGTTGGGTGTAAAGGGGGGCGGAATCCACTCTGACGCTCAAATTTTCGACGATAAGATAATCGCTCGTCGATCACGTGTTCTGGGTTATGCCATTGCAGCGCGCAAAGAGCGATTTCCCGAGGAAGCCGCATATGAGTACAAGCCTTTCACTGATCGATCACTGTCATTTGTTTGGGATAATACTGCGCGCGAGGATATTCGCGACTACAACCGAGACGATCTGAGTATCTAGGTCATATCACCTCAATCAAGCGCAAGGATGTCGGTCAGAAGGGCCTCAAAATAGGGCTGGTTTTCCATGTGCGGCAGGTGACCTGACGCAGGCACAAAATGCTCAACACGCCTGGGAAGCAAACGGTCTATTTTCTCCGCAAAATCCGCGTAAACGACAACCGTATCGCTGTCGCCCCAGATCGTTGTAACTGGAATATCCGAGTCTTGGAGCGCCGCGTGGATGCGATCTAGCTCCCGCGAATCGTGATTCTTTCGGGTCGATATCAGGGCTTTTGCAAACCCTTGATGAACCAGTAACTCAGCGTATTTATCGTCCCAATCTTGAAACCGTCCCGGGTCCTTAAAGTCAGATAATTGACCGGCCGGAAGATCCGGATAACGCGCAATCAGGTCAGCGATTTCTTGATCTGCAACGCTCGGGTCGGCTGCACGAGTGACATCTCTGAAGCCGGATGATGCTACGTAGACCAGTCGCTGAACACGTTCCGGTGCAAGACCTGCGATCTGACTGACTACGCGCCCACCATTTGAAAGCCCAAAGAAAGAGGCCTTTGTAATTGCCAAGTGGTCAAGAAGTTCGAGCACCTGCATCGCAAACAGGCGATCCGTGTAAGCGACATCGGGATTGTCAGACATCCCTCGACCATAGAGATCGAGCATGACCACACAGCGTCCTTTAGATGCCAGAAAATCAAAAGTTGGCTCCCAAATGTAAGATGGCACCGAAAAGCCATGAACCAGCACGTCGGCACCCTCGCAGGCAGTCAAGTTTGCCGTTCGGTAGTAAGTGTGGCCTTGTGACAAAAGGACAAATGCCTCGCCGTCACTAAGCTCGAGTGTCCCGCGAAATGCCGCATCCTTGGTCACTGACTCAAAGACTGCCTCAGCATGCACTATCAACGGTAAGAATAGGGCACATGAAAGCAGCACTGCCATCAATCTACGAGTCATTATCATTCTGTCAGCTTCCTTATTAATGCGAGGATCACCTTGCTTACAGTACAACAGGCATGGACAGCTCAATATCGGCGTTAGCCCACACGGATAACCATTGGTTTTGGATCACTTTCGCTTCTTGCGTCTTACCCTGAGCCTCCAAAGACTGCATCAACCCATACAATGACCAGCCGTTATTTTGGTGCCAACGAAGGTCTTGTCTGAAGACAGTCTCCGCATCTTCAAACCGCTCCGCACGCAGTAGGGCCGCGCCCAGATAAAGCCGCATGGACTGTGGCCAGTCAGGTGGCTCGGTATAGTTATTGGTATCTTCCAAGGCCACACCCTTCTCAAAGGAGGCTATGGCGCCCGCAAGATCCCCACTTACCATCTGAATTTCACCCTCGAGCGCGTGAGCTGCAAGCGCCAAGAGTTCAGCGGTGGCCGTAGCCCCAGCTCTATTGACCGACACATCTTCGGAGGCAGCTATGCGATTTATCTCAGCCAGCTGCGCCTGCGCTAGCGCAAGTGAGCCCCTAGCCACGTGTGCACTGCCCTTGACGTAGGCCAGTATCCCGTCAAGGTAAGACGTAGAGTCGGGTAACGACTCGATCGCCAAGATCTCATCCCACTTTCCAAAGATCTTCAGGGTCACCCAAGGTGCAGCTACCCTTTTTTGCATACGGCCCATCGGGGTTCCGTTTTTACTAATAGCTGCGGCCATCTGCTTGGCAGATTTGATAGCGAGAGCCGAGCTACCCTGCATGGTGGCGGCATAGCGTACGAAGTCCAGGGCATGGCCCGCGTGAATCTTATGAGATAAAGGATAGGTTCCAATAGTCGGCAGTGGCAGATCACCCCAGTACTCAGCAAACTGTTTATCGACAGCAAGCGAGCGGAGATTATTGTCAATGGCACGCTGATACTG
>CAJYAI010000092.1 GCA_913064725.1 uncultured Alteromonadaceae bacterium
GTCATCGACGCAGGTCGTCACTCGGGAGCGCGCGTTAAGCACTACGACACGACCGCAGAACACATCAACGCGAGTGTCGATGCCTCTCTGTCAGAGATGGGCATTGAGGAGATCGACGTACTTCTCATTCACAGGCCCGACCCACTCATGGATCATCATGTGACGGGCGCAGCGCTCGATGCGTTGGTTGATACGGGTAAGGTGCGCGCGGTGGGCGCGTCCAATTTCCGGCCTTGGGACTGGGATTTGCTCCAGTCGGCCATGCGGCATCCGCTCGTGACCAATCAGGTTGAATTGAGTCTCAAACACATCGAGCCGTTTACCAATGGCGACCTTGCCTTCCACCAACAGCACGGGCATGTCGTCATGGCCTGGTCTCCCTTGGGAGGAGGTGATTTGATGACTGCCTCAAATGAGTTGACCCGCCGATTGGATAGTATTGCTGCGCGATGCGGTGTCGATCGGGCCGCGGTAGCCACGGCATTTTTGGTAGCTCATCCTGCAAACATCACGCCGGTCTTAGGAACCAATAATCTCGATCGCATTGCGGCACTATCCGATGCCGAGCGAGTATCGCTAGATCGTCAGGATTGGTTCTGGCTTTATGAGGCGGCCTTGGGCGGGGAAGTTCGGTAAAGTCATTGTCATAATTAGAGCCCAGCGTGTTGATCGATACGCTGTGAGGACAATAGGTTGGGGCTATAAAGACAGCATGGCCATCTACATTAGAGGTTGTCTTCCCTTGTCGCCTTTTAAAAGATGGGCCAGCATCGAAATTGCGGTAAGTCCGATGTTGTCAGAGGACTAAGACGCCTTGGTTCGAGGCAGGTATTACTAGTAAAGATACTGAGCAAAGGCTTCGGCAGCACTGCCGGGCTATCATGGTATACAGTAGTGATTTCGGCAGAAAGTATAGGCAGGTAATAAGCGGGGCCAATTTACACTCCGCCAAAACGCAGCCGGCCTCGCTCAACATTTCTATGGTTGGAACGAAGTAATGACGAACATATATCAACGATTGAGTGTCATGATGTTTCTCCAATTTTTCATTTGGGGGAGCTGGTTTGTGACCATGGGTTCCTTTTTGGCGGCCAATCTCAATTCAACGGGTATTGAGACTGGGAGGGCTTTCTCAACGCAGTCTTGGGGCGCAATAGTGGCGCCATTTATTATTGGGTATATCGCTGATAGGTTTATAAATGCGGAGCGGTTGCTGGGCGTACTTCATCTCGCCGGCGCTCTGTTGATGTTCATGCTTTATCAGGCCAATAGTTTCAAGGGTTTTTACCCAGTCCTCTTGGTGTATATGATTTGTTATATGCCTACGCTTGCACTCGTTAATTCAATATCGTTTCGTCAGTTGGATGATGTCGCATCGGGATTCGCACGGATCAGGGTATGGGGTACCGTGGGCTGGATCTGTGCGGGACTCGCTATTAGTCTGCTCTTCTCGTGGGACTCTCGAGCAGCTGTTGAGCAGGGACTTTTAAAAAATACGTTTTTGATGGCGTCCGTTGCTTCACTCGTGTTGGCGATGTTCAGTATGATGCTTCCGCCAACACCACCCATTGTCAGAGAGCAAAAGAGAGGTGATGTAGGCGCTGTCCTCGGTCTCGATGCGGTGGGGCTACTCAAAGATAAAAATTTCGCATTATTTTTCTTAATATCGGTACTCATTTGCATTCCTCTGGCGTTTTATTATCAATATGCGAGTCCATTCCTACTCGAGATTGGTGTTGAGAATGCCACAGGCAAGATGACGATAGGGCAAATGTCTGAAGTCATTTTCATGTTGCTCTTACCCATGTTTTTAGCGCGCTACGGAATAAAGATGACGCTGCTAATCGGTATGCTAGCATGGGTTCTGCGCTATCTCTTATTCGCATTCGGGAGTCCGGATGGGTTTGCTCTTGCACTTGTTTTGGGCATAGCTCTACACGGTGTTTGCTACGATTTTTTCTTCGTCGCAGGACAAATTTATGCTGATTCCAAAGCGGGCGAGGCCCATAGGAGTTCGATACAGGGGCTCATAACGCTAGCCACCTACGGTGCAGGCATGCTCATCGGATTCTCCACTGCAGGATATATTGCTGACCTACATGTTGATCAAGGGGTGGATCGTTGGGAGAGTATTTGGACCTTTCCTGCAGCGTTTGCATTTGTCGTTGCGATAGTATTTTTGTTGGCTTTTCGGGATCGCTTGCCGCGATCGTTAGTTAGTGAGACGGTTGGGTAATGGAAAAGTTTGCTCAGATTAAGCTTGGATTTTTGGGTGGCGGTGCCAATTCGTTAATCGGTCAAATGCATCGCATTGCTGCGCTGATGCACGAACGCTATCAATTAGTTGGCGGCGTATTTAGTAGCAACTTTGATTGCAGCTTGGCGCATGCAATGAGTCTGGATATTCCTCAAAACCGTGTCTACGATACTGTGGACTCTTTGATCAGTGGCGAGATGCGTTTGTCAGCGTCGGAAAGAATGGCTGTCGTGGCTGTTTTGACACCTAACGCACTGCATTTTGATGCTGTCAAAAAACTGCTCTCTACCGGTTTCCACGTGATTTGTGAGAAGCCAATGACGACAACAGTTGAGGATGCCCTTACCCTACAGAGCCTCGTTGAGCAGACAGGCAAGGTGTTTTGTGTGACTCACACTTACACTGGTTATCCCATGGTTCGGCAGATGCGTGAACTCATAGCTCGGGGGCTGATTGGTGATATTCAGAGGATAGACGCACAATACTTGCAAGGTTGGTTGAATCCGATCGTAAAAGATGACCAAAAGCGTGCTAACACATGGCGACTTGATCCTGCGGTTAGCGGCAGTAGTTGTTGTTTTGGTGACATTGGTATCCACGCATTTAATCTAGTGGAGTTTGTAAGCGGTTTGTCGGCAAAGAGTGTGCTCGCAGACTTGCATAGTGGCGAACGCAGTAATCACTTGGATGTGGATGGTACCGCTCTCCTGAGAATAGGTACCGACGTGCGAGGTAGCATCCGCGCCAGTCAAATTGCGACGGGCGAAGAAAATAATCTGTCTATCTCTATCTACGGGAATCGTGGAGGTTTGAAGTGGGAGCAAGAAAATCCAAACAGACTCGTTCACTTGCCTGAGGAGGAGCCAAGCCAAATATACACCCCCGGTAATATGTATTTGGGTGCACTTGCAATGTCCAGTACCAAGCTGCCTGCTGGACATCCCGAGGGATTATTTGACGCTATGGCTAATATTTACTCGGGCGTGGCGTCGGCTATTCACGGAGACGCTACTTCGCCTGGCAGTTTTCCAACGATTGAAGATGGCGTCAGAGGGGTTCGATTTGTTGCAGCATCAGTTGCATCAAATTTAAGAGGCCAGCAGTGGGTAGACTTGTGATGTTCGTCATCCCCGTTTTTTTAACCTCCACGTGAGTCAGAGGCATACAAGATACTTTTTGGAGCAACACGAACCCAGTTGCATTTTCGTTGTCCGCACAAATATGCCGACGATCGACGCCAGCTGTTACATCGATATTTTCGGAGATCCAGCAGTATGAAAGGTCCAGCAATTTTTCTGGCACAGTTCTTACCACCGTTAGGGGAGACCATAACACTTCAGGATATGTGTAAGTGGGCTGCAAGTCTTGGCTACGAGGGAGTGCAGGTGCCGACTTGGGACAAACGAATTTTTGATCTTGAGCTGGCGAGTGAGAGTCAGGACTACTGCGAGGAGGTGATGTGGATATGCCGTGAGGCAGGTGTGCAAATAAGTGAATTATCCACGCACCTACAAGGGCAGGTGGTAGCTGCCCACCCTGCATACCTTGAAGCACTTAACCCGCTGTGCCCGGAACATCTCGCAGACGATATGGGCGCTCAGCGTGAGTGGGGTAAGCAGCAACTTGTTTGCGCAGCAAAAGCTAGCCAAAGACTCGGTCTAACGGCGCATGCTACTTTTTCAGGTGCGCTTCTATGGCATCGGGTATACCCCTGGCCGCAGAGGTCAGATGTACTTGTTGCGGAGGCGTTTGCTGCCCTGGCGGAACTGTGGACACCTATTCTCGATGAATTTGCATCGGCGGGGGTTGATCTCTGCTTCGAACTTCACCCCGGCGAGGATCTTCATGATGGGATCACATTTGATCGCTTTTTGGCTGCGGTCAACGATCATCCCAGAGCGTCAATTTTGTATGATCCTAGCCATTTTTTGCTGCAGCAGCTGGACTACATTGGTTTTATTGATCATTACCATGATCGAATCAAAGCCTTTCATGTAAAAGACGCAGAGTTTAGGCCGTCTGCTAAAGCTGGACTTTACGGTGGCTACGCTTCTTGGATCGATAGACCCGGACGTTTTAGATCCTTGGGTGATGGCCAGATCGACTTCAAAGCCATTTTTAGTAAGTTCGCTCAGTACGGATTCGATGGCTGGGCCGTTTTGGAGTGGGAGTGTTGTTTAAAGCACCCAGATCAGGGTGCAGAGGAGGGAGCGCCCTTTATACGAAACCATTTTATCAAGACGACTGACCGCAGATTCGATGATTTCTCTGCTGGTTCGTCCCCTCAGACTTAAGGTGAAGTAATGACTCCGCGCAAAAGGTGATGCCATGAAGGAGAGTAGCGTGCAGGGTTTAGGTTTAGGTAAAGAAGTGACTTGTTACGCGACACATTTATGGCGTTGCGTAATGACGATTTGGTTGGTTTGCATAAGCCATACCGTGAGTTCCAAAGATCAGAATGCGCTGGCTGTAACAGTACCGAATTCGGGGTCTTACACACGCGCCATCTCCACAGATAATCCAGCTACTCAAACTTTTTTCGATCAAGGACTTCGGTTGGCATGGGGGTTCTATTTCCCTGAGTCAATTGCCTCGTATCAAGAGGCCTCCCGTCACGATCCATCGCACCCAATGCCGTACTGGGGTATCGCGCATGCTGCCGGTCCAAACCCCAACTCACGTTATGCGCAGATGCCTGATGACCCTCAGGGCGCAGGCTTAGCGGCAATTCAGTCGGCGCTTGCGCGCATTGATCGCGCGACACCTATGGAAGCTGAGCTCATACGGGCACTCCACATTTTTTATGACGCAGAGCGGATACCTGACCCGAAGGCTCGTGATCAAGCGTATTTGGCGCAAATGCGTGCGTTAAACGCGAAGTTTCCCGATGATCCCGATATTGCTGCGCTGTATGCTGGCAGCTTTATGTCCATCCGGCGCTGGGACTACTGGGATAAAAACGGTGAGGCCAAGGGCGAGACGCTGGCCGCTGCCCAGGCGCTAGAACATGTCATTAACACCGGTGATCCGCATCCGGGCGTCTATCATCTCCATATTCACCTCATAGAAGCGTCACTCGAGCCCGAGCGCGCCATGGTGTCTGCGAATGCGCTGGAGGCAACACTACCCATTGGCGGGCATGTCGTTCACATGCCGGCGCACATATTTGTTCGCGTGGGACAGTATCAGCGTGCCATTGACAATAATCTCCGCTCGCTTGCTGTCGATAAACAGTTTGCTGAGTACTGGGGTGATCT
>CAJYAI010000093.1 GCA_913064725.1 uncultured Alteromonadaceae bacterium
ATTGGCGGTGAGGGCGGTCATGTTGATTACGCACCCATTAGCGACATGGAGTTTGATGTTTTAAAGCGGTTGCGTGCCCGGTTTGGGCGTGTCTCGATTGAGCGTCTGTTGTGCGGCGCAGGCATCGTTAATATATATCAGGCACTCGGTGACATCAGGGGCCTACCTGCCGAACTCATATCGCCCGAAGACATTGGCACTGCGGCTCAGCATGATAATCCACTGGCAGCTGAGGCAATGGCCATGTTTTTCGCGGTTCTTGGCTCATCTGCAGGCAATTTAGCTCTGACGATGGGCGCTATGGGCGGCGTATTTATCGCAGGCGGTATCGCACCGCGCTATATCGATCTATTGCGCCGTAGCGACTTTCGAGCCCGCTTTTTAGCCAAGGGGCGCTTTGCTGACTACAACACCAATATAGGTACCTTTGTTATTACACACGAAGATCCGGGCTTACTCGGCGCGGCGCTTCATCTTGGAGAACGGCTATAAATGAGTTCCGCATGCTACGACTTTTTAGACAGCGCGCCTGTAATTCCTGTAATTGCGATTGAGAACCTCGCGCACGCAGTACCCTTAGCGGAAGCCTTAGTTGCAGGTGGTATTGTCAACTTGGAAATAACACTCAGAACCGAGCACGGTTTGGATGCCATTAGGCTCATAAACCAGCAGGTTGCGGGCGCCCACGTGGGTGTCGGTACTGTCTGCAATGCCCGCGAGTTCGACGCTGCTATCGATGCCGGGGCACAGTTTGTTGTCTCACCTGGCCAATCTGATGCCCTATTTGAAAGAGCTCTAGTGACTAATATCCCCTTTTTACCCGGCGCAGTAACCGCCACTGAAGTGATAGCAGCAAAGGAAGCCGGCTTTCGAATACTGAAGTTCTTCCCAGCGGGGACCTCGGGTGGCGCGGCTGCGATCAAGGCGTTTTCAGGCCCGTTTGGAGATTTACAATTTGTACCGACCGGCGGTGTCAATATTCATAACGCCAACGACTATTTATCTCTGCCGAATGTGCGGGCTGTCGGTGGAACATGGTTGACGCCCTCAGACGCCATTAACGCCGAGCGTTGGGACGACATAACACATATTGCGCGCGACGCGTCACAACTGGGCGCATAAAGAAGGGACAATAATGATGGCAGCGGTAGATCTTATAATTTTTGGCGCATCGGGTGATCTATCGGCCCGGAAGCTTTTTCCCGCCCTGTTCCAGCTCGAGCGACTTAGCCTCCTAGAAGCCGACCTTCGTATCGCAGCGGTCGCTCGAACAGAGCAAGGACTCGACGATTTCCTACCCGTGCTGAGGGAGAAAATGGCTTCCTACATGGGCGACGATGCGCCTGACGAGGACGAATGGGCGCGCTTTACACAGCGCTTTAGCTACGTTTCAGTAAACTTTGCAGAGCCCAAGGAATATGCGGGACTGAGAGACTGGCTTGATGACAGCCGAATCAGCCTTTTCTATTTTGCGACACCACCCTCTCTGTTTGCCCCCATCTGTGAACACCTAAGCACGACCAACTGTTTAGCCGGTGACTGTCGCATCGTCGTAGAAAAACCCATTGGCGAGAACCTCACCTCGTCAATTCAAGTGAACGAGGCGCTGGCCAGATACTTCAACGAGCAATCCATTTATCGGATTGATCATTACTTGGGTAAAGAGACTGTGCAGAACCTCTTGGTCCTTCGCTTTGCTAATCGCTTTATTAATAGTCAGTGGGACAACACCTGCATCGACCACATTCAGATAACGGTTGGCGAAATGGTGGGCATTGAGGGCCGCTGGTCCTACTACGATAACGTGGGTCAGCTGCGCGATATGGTTCAAAACCACTTAATGCAATTGATGTGTCTGGTCGCGATGGAACCACCCAACTCGCTCGAAGCTGAGAGCATCCGAGATGAGAAGGTCAAAATTGTCAGAGCCCTGCGACGCATCGACGAACGGTCAGTTGCCGAACATGTCGTTCGTGGGCAGTATGCCGACGGCTGGATCGCAGGGGCTGCCGTGCCGGGCTACCTCAATGAAGAGGGTTGCGAGCACGAGTCTAGTGATACGGAAACCTACATCGCCATTAAAGCCCATGTTGATAATTGGCGCTGGTCTGGCGTTCCCTTTTATCTGCGGACAGGCAAACGCCTCCCCGAAAAAGTGACCGAAATTGTCATCCATTACAAAGACCTGCCCCACAATATTTTCGGTGATGGCGCCAATATTCCCAATAAGCTTGTGATCCGCTTGCAACCAAACGAGGGCATCGAACTGAGTATGGTGTCTAAGAAACAAAGCCTAAAAGAGCGCATGTCACTGCAGGGCTATCCGCTTGATCTCGACTTTCGCGAGGGAAGCGACATGGATCGTATACCCGATGCCTATGAGCGTCTCTTCCTCGATGCTATCAACGGTGATCAATCGTTATTCGTGGGTCGAGAGGAGATCGAAGAGAGCTGGCGATGGATCGATCAACTTGTCGCATCCTGTCAGAAACAAGGCGTGAAGGTACGCCCCTACCATGCCGGCTCTTGGGGGCCTGCCAAGGCGGAAATTCTCATCGAAAAGGACTTTCGGAGCTGGCATGTCTAAAGCGAGTACTTTCAATTCGCGAGAGGCGCTGGATGCAGCATTAAGCAAGGCCATTTGCCAACAACTGGTAGCCGGCATCAACCAAAATGGGTCGGCGACACTTGTTGTCTCGGGCGGTAGTACACCCAAAGGCCTATTTAAGGCATTGTCCACCACGGCCATAGACTGGCCTAAGGTAACGGTGCTGCTGGCAGACGAGCGCTGGGTTGACGTTGCGCATCCCGACAGTAACTCGGCCATGGTGAAATCATTGCTGCTCACTGACCACGCAAAAGAGGCGAATTGGCTTGACCTTGGCGCGGGCAAGGATGATGTCGAAGCAGAGCTCGCCAGGGTAAAAGACGAGCTGGCGAATCTGGCTACCTTTGATGTTGTCGTCTTGGGCATGGGTGAGGACGCACACACCGCTTCCCTATTTCCATGCTCAATAGAGTTGGCTGAGGGCTTGATGACAGATGAAGCGGCGCTAATGACACGGCCCACCACAGCGCCACACCTAAGACTGTCGCTGACTAAAAGCAGATTAATCAATACGCAAATGGGCGTGATTCACATCGTGGGCACCAGCAAACGCGCAGCCTTTGACTCCGCAACACAACATGTCGACGACGATATCCACCCGATTAGCCACTTTGCTCACCTTGAGCAGTTCGCGCTATGGTTCGCGCCTTAGCAGCGGACTTATAAAACCGACCAAGCTAATCAAACAGCGCAGTCACATAGAGTGCGCTCTATCAGCCCTAAAAAACCGCCAGATAGGCCACAAGCACTCCGTTATTCTCGCCCCGTTAATCGCGCTAACGCTGCACCAAACCAGCCTTGAGATCGAGTAGTGGACCGATACGGCAAACGTCTCGGAGCCGGTATCCACGATGCCAACCACAAATAACATCGCAAACAACACATAAAACACAAAAAAAGGGGGCCCGAAGGCCCCCAACACTCACACTAAACTCAGTTAAGCGGCATTGCTAACGCCAAGTGACCCTGCGGCCATTAAGCGCCCTGTATCTAACATACGGTTCGAAAAGCCCCACTCGTTGTCGTACCAGGACAGCACCTTTACCAAGCGACCGTTGACACGTGTGTGATTAGCATCAAAGTTGCTTGAGTAGGAATTGTGGTTGAAGTCCGAAGAGACCAGCGGCTGGGTATTGCAAGCTAAAACGCCACATTGATCCGCAAGTGCTGCATCGGACAGGATCTTGTTGACCTCACCAACTGACGTATCGCGAGAGGCCGTAAACGTAAGATCAACCAAGGAAACATTAATCGTCGGCACTCGAACGGCTAAACCATCCAAACGACCTTTCAGCTCCGGCAGTACCAAACCAATGGCAGCTGCAGCACCCGTTTTCGTTGGGATCATACTTTGGGTCGCTGATCGCGCACGATACGGATCGGTATGGTACACATCGCTCAAGCTCTGATCATTGGTGAAGGCGTGAATCGTTGTCATCAGTCCATTTTCCAGACCCAGTGCACCGTGCAACGGCGCAACGATCGGGGCTAGGCAGTTCGTCGTGCATGATGCGTTGGAAACAATGACAGCGTCGTTCGTCAGCACGCCCTCATTAACGCCATAAACAATGGTTGCGTCTGCGTCACTGGACGGTGCCGAAATCAATACCTTGCGTGCTCCCGCTCGTAAATGTGCCGCGGCTTTAGCGCGCGACGTAAATAAGCCCGTGCATTCAAAGACAACATCAATGCCAAGTTGAGCCCAGGGAAGCTGCTCTGGATCACGTTCAGCAAAAACGGCAATGCGATCGCCGCCTACTGATAAAGTGCTGCCTTCAACAGAGACAGGAACGCCAAATCGCCCGTGGGTGGTATCGAATTGCAGAAGGTGCGCGTTGATTTCTGGAGTGCCAAGATCGTTAATGGCCACAACGCGCATCCGCGCTGCCACATCTGGGCGCTCGTATAGCGCTCGCAAAATGTTTCGTCCGATTCGACCAAACCCGTTGATTGCGACGTTTATCATGACGACCTCCGTTTCTTCTCCCTCAGTATGTAGTAAATTTACTTATATTCAACCGAATTTGCTCGAATATATTCATATATCTTGTTTTATTACGCTTTAATTGGGCAATATTCGCTGAAAGCAGTGTCCCAAGCCTGAAACTAGGGCATTATTTGTAATATTCTTACAGAGTATGGAATCCGGGATGACCTCCGAACCGAACCTCCTAGCCGCGATTCAACGGCAGTTACACGATCTCAATAAATCAGAAGCGAAGGTGGCAAACGCCATTTTAAATGCACCGGAAGAGGCGACACGCTCCAGCATTGCCGCGTTGGCTGCTATGGCTGGTGTAAGTGAGCCCAGCGTAAATCGGTTTTGTAAGCGCTTTGATGCCACGGGGTTTCCAGACTTCAAATTACAACTAGCGCGGTCGCTGGCATCTGGCGTTCGCTACGTCAGTCGTGCCGTCGAATTTTCCGATGACATCGACACCTTTCCCGCAAAGCTATTTGACAATGCCATTAGCGCGTTAATGACCGCGAAAGAGGAGCTACCACTTAAAGCCATTGCACAGGCGGTAGATCAAATTGCACAGGCGCGGCGAGTGTACTTTTTTGGTTTGGGCACCTCGGCCGCGGTCGCACGAGATGCCGAACATAAATTCTTCCGGTTCAATGTCCCGGTTTTCACCCACGAAGACCCTCTGATGCAGCGGATGCTGGCAGCATCAGCCGGGGTTGGCGATGTCTTCTTCTTTATTTCGCACACGGGTAGAACCAAAGTGTTAATTGAGGCCGCTGAAATCGCGCGCCAAACAGAGGCGACAATCGTCTCCTTGACCTCCCCCGGATCGCCACTGGCAGACCAAAGCCACTGCTGCAT
>CAJYAI010000094.1 GCA_913064725.1 uncultured Alteromonadaceae bacterium
AAGGTCGCCATGTGGTACGTGTCGGGAAACCGCGATGAACGAAAGTTCTCAAACCCTAACGTCTTAGACTTTGAGCGTGAGAACGCGCGAAATCACATCTCATTCGGTTTCGGGATACACCGCTGCTTTGGAAATCGCCTGGCAGAGCTCCAGTTACAGATCCTCTGGGATGAAATGCTCAAGCGCTTCTCCCGAGTGGAGGTCATCGGTGAGCCCAGCCGAAACATCTCCAGCTTTGTGAAAGGCTACACCAAGATGAATGTCATCGTTCGCGATTAACTCTAGTCAGGTCGACTTAAGTTTCGGATGACAAAGTTGTTGGGGTCACCAGGCCGACTAGCGAAATCTAACAGGCTTCGCGAGCAGTGAATGCCATTCGCGAAAAGTTTGTTACCGATGGCTACATCACAGGCCTGCAGGTTCTGACACCTGACGACGCCCTGCTGCATCGAGACCACTTAGAACGTGCCGAGAAAGACCTGAGCGGGTCTCTTCATTACCTCAACAAAGTCCACACTATTCTGAAATCGCCTTTTGATCTGGCAACTCACCCCAAGCTATTGGATGCAGTCGAATCGATCATTGGACCCGATATTCTGCTTTACAACTGCACATTCATTATCAAAGAGCCTAAAACAGCGACATTCGTGAGTTGGCACCAAGACCTCGCATACTGGGGACTCACTGGCGGCGAACAGGTATCTGCCTGGCTGGCCTTATCATCGGCAACCGAAATCAGTGGGTGCATGCAGATGATCCCTGGCAGTCACCATTGGGGCCAATTTGAGCAATCAACCGGCACCGATCCAGACAATGTCCTGCTGCAGTCACAGACCATTCACAATGTCGATGACCGCACGGCCACACTCTGCCCACTCAACGCCGGCGAGGCTTCGTTGCATCATGGCTGGACTGTGCATTGTTCGAAGCCCAACCAAAGCAATGACCGGCGCATTGGACTCAATATCCAATACATTACCCCCAGTATGCGGCAAGAAAAGACTGACTTTGACACAGCCTTGCTGGTGCGCGGCCAAGATTTACATGGATTCTACGGCGCTGATGTCCCGGCTGAGGACTTCGTGCTTACTGAGAATAAAATTGCCCAGATGATGCAACTGACCGAGCGGTATCAGCAGATTGCAGGAACGAGAACTGAAACAAACACCCAATGACAACGCCAGTCACACAAATCTCCGACTACGACAAAACAGTATTTACCGCAGAGACGTCTGAAGGTCAGAGGGTAACCCATGACATTTACCAGCGCGGTTCAGGCGCTCCTGTTATCCTGCTCCAGGAGCTTCCTGGTATAGGGCAAGAGACTCTGGCACTTGCAGATCGTCTTGTTGATGCTGGGCATGAAGTGGTCATGCCACACCTCTTCGGCCCGATTGGAAGAATATCCATTGGCGGCAATCTAGTGCGCGTGCTGTGCCTCAGGAAAGAGTTCAGTGTGCTGGCCGCAAATCGCTCTAGTCCTATCGTGGCCTGGCTGAGGCTTCTCTGCCGCGATGTTCGTCAAAGCCGCGGTGTTTCAGGGGTCGGAGTCGTCGGTATGTGCCTCACTGGCAACTTCGCCATCTCTCTGATTGCCGACGACAGCGTCCTTGCGGCTGTCGCCTCACAACCCGCCATGCCTTTCTTTAAACAGGGTGCCTTACATATGTCTGCCGAAGATGTCACAGACGTGCGGAACGCATTAGATGAGAAAGGCGCAATGCACTTACTCAGATTTGAGGATGATCCGCTGTGCACGCCTGAGAAATCCGAGTGCATACAGAAGGCCTTTAATGACGATGGCGCCATAAGGATCGATGAGATCACGCTGCCCGGAAAAGGTCATTCGGTCCTAACACTAGATTTTGTGGATGAAGAGGGTCATCCAACCCATGAGGCGCTCGCCTCGGTTCTTCATTACTTTCGCAAACTTTTTAGTAGCGATGTAGACAACGGTGATGTCAGTGAAGGACCTTAGAGCTTGTCTCGCCGCTGCACTTCTCATCGCTGGCATTACCAACTCGTGTGTAGGAGGATAAATCGGTGCCGACCAGACGAAAGCCGCCAATACACCTTGAAACACTGATACTATTAGCCGCGTAATTGCCGAATATTGTTCAAAACTCCGCTAACACCTGAGCGATACGTGCTCGCCATTTTGGAACCTCAATGGATCCTTTAAGCCAGGCAGCCATTGGTGCCGCCGCAGCGCAGGCCTTTAGTCGCAAGGCAGACTTGTTTCGAGTAGGCGTGGTCGGTGCTTTGGCGGGTATGGCGCCGGACCTCGATGTGCTCATCCGCTCGTCCACGGATCCCCTCTTACAACTGGAATATCACCGCCAGTTTACCCACTCGCTCATTTTCATTCCGTTCGGCGCCGCGCTGTGTGCCGCCGCCTTCTGGCCTTTTTTACGGCATCAAATGCGGTTTACATCCATTTGGTTCGTCGCACTCTTAGGGTATGCCACGCACGGTCTGCTCGATGCCTGCACGACTTATGGGACCCTACTACTCTGGCCATTTTCCGATGCGCGGATCGCATGGAATACGATCTCGGTAATCGATCCCATCTTCACACTGCCCCTACTCGCTTTAGTCCTGACAGCCGGCGCTACTCGATCGGTAGTCGCGACGCGTCTGGCTATCGGGTGGGTCGCTTTTTATCTCTCGCTAGGCCTCGTACAAGAGCATCGCGCGACCATGGCTGGTGAATTACTTGCAGCAAGTCGCGGACACGATGGCGTCCAAGTATCATCCAAACCAAGTTTCGGGAACCTGCTCCTCTGGAAAAGCGTCTACGAGTACAAAGGTCAGTTTTGGGTTGATGCCCTGCGCGTCTCCCGAGACGTTACCGTCATCGAAGGGGACAGCGTGGCACGACTGAATCTGTCAGAGCAGTTCCCCTGGCTCGACCCCACCTCCCAGCAAGCCCTTGATGTCGCGCGCTTTCGCTGGTTTTCCAACAATTATCTCGCCGTCGACAAGCAGGACCCGTACCTCATTGTAGACATGCGTTACTCGCAATTGCCGAATGAAATCGACGGCTTGTGGGGTATTCGGCTGGATCCGAGCGCCGCGTTCGATGCTCATGTAGAGTGGGTCACGCGCCGAAGCACTAATAAAGCGCGGGTTGATCAATTGCTGGCGATGCTGGAAGGCGATGGGGTACAACCAATCCCAAGTAATTCTAGATAGATGGTTGGTCGTCCATATTCACAACAGGGCAGATGCCTACAAGCGATGGTAAACCTACCCCCTTTTAATTGTCGTCGTAAAATATTCTTCGTAAAAACAATGGTTCGCCAGTGCCAAAATAAAGTTTACAAGTAACAAAAGCCAGTAACCATAAGGGTTTCAGTGCTGACTACTACTTCCACTCAATCGTCGCGGGCGGCTTGCCTGAGACGCCTGATATCTCATTGATAAAAAGTTGGTTATTTGTATGTTTTTCAGATCATCACTAATCTAGCAGCGCATGAAAAATCCGCTCCAGATCTTCATGCTCACTGGACACTTATCACCGTACCGACAAGGGTTCCGGAGGGACGGTCTGAAAAATGAGTGGCGTCCCTGCGCCGAGGCGTTCCGCAAATTTAATTTTTATCGAATCATGAACGGCCGACAAGCGCTTCAGCTCACCGTTGTGGCTGGTGCTGCCGACTAGGTGACTGACCACTCCAACCCAAAGGCATTTCGGCCGTGTGATATTGCAACATACCCAACTTAGCCTGAAGCCATTGTGAATGATCCATCATACGCGGCATGTCTCCCATCACTCTCGTCACCTGCGGCAGCACCTGAGTTTTCGGCCTGTCATTACCATACCAACGGTCCACACACTCATCGAGGAACTGCATGCCATATAAAATACACTCATAGCTCTTGTGATCCCACAACCCGCCCGTATCGACAGGCGGGCGCCCCCCTATTGCGCTCCAATCAGATAGTGGTTCAGGTGTCGCCATGCTTGAATTTCTAAACAGGCACACATTACTACAGCGATAATGCTCCGGATTTAAGCATTAATAGGAAGAGCGAGCTGGTAACCAAGTATGGCGGACGTTTAGGGCACGACGGAACGTGGACGATAAAAGGAGTGCCTACAGAAAAGGCAGGTGTGCTTAATAATGAATTAAGCCACGTTAACTGAGTATCATTTGTATATAAATTAGTGGGGAAAACGCCCAGAGTACTCGCCATTTTCTTTAAGGTTTTATTTATTCATGTCTAATAACTCACGATTGTCTCGATATTGTAACCTTGATCTTTTATTAATTTACTTCCGCCTAGTGATGGTAAATCAATAACTGCTAGAATAAGAATATTCGACTTTTTGACCTCGAAATTTTCTGTAAGTAGATCTGCGCAAGCTATTGCTGTTCCTCCAGTTGCCACCAAATCGTCAACAATTACAATACGATCGGCGTCTTCAATAGTAGTATTTTGTTGAATTTCAATTGATGTACTTCCATATTCGAGATCAAAGGCTTTTTTAAACGTTTTATTTGGCAGTTTCCCCGGTTTTCTAGCTAATACGAATGGGAGCGTTAAGTCATAAGCTATTGATCCTGCGAAAATAAATCCCCTACTCTCAATACTTACAATTGCTGTAGCACTAAACTCTCTGGAAATACGTTTTAACTCTTTGCATGTCTTTACAAACGCTTCGGGAGTCTCAATCAAGCTAGTTATATCTCTAAATTCAATTCCTTCAATTGGAAAATTTTTTACATTTCTTATGTGTTTTTTAAGATCTAAAGGATCGCTCATATTTACTCCCACTCAATCGTTGCGGGCGGCTTGCCCGAGATATCGTAGGCAACGCGCGAGATGCCTGATATCTCATTGATGATACGGTTCGATACTGTTTCAAGCAGTTCGTAAGGCAAGTGTGCCCATTTCGCGGTCATGAAATCGATAGTTTGCACTGCACGCAGCGCAATCACCCATTCGTAGCGGCGACCATCGCCAACAACGCCCACAGATTTCACCGGTAGGAATACGGCAAAGGCCTGACTCGTTTTGTCGTACCAGCCAGATTTTCTGAGTTCCGAAATGAAAATATCGTCGGCTCGACGGAGTAGCTCTGCGTACTCGTGCTTCACTTCGCCAAGAAT
>CAJYAI010000095.1 GCA_913064725.1 uncultured Alteromonadaceae bacterium
TGCTGAAGTCGCTAAAAAGTTGGTACGAATATAATCGCATAAAGCCCGTTAAGGCGGGTCTCGCTATCTCGCGTCTCTTGAGAGATCCCGATGACACAAGTCAGGTATTCAAGGTGCTTGAAGCACTCCGTGGTGACTCACTAACCCGTGCACTTCGTCGTATGAATAACGATGAGCGAGGTCGGCAACTTCTGAGGGAGCAGCCAAAGATTGTGCAGGCGCTCAATGACCGCGACGCGTTATTGGCTCTTCCAGAAGGCAGCATTGGCAGAACCTACTATGACTTTGTCCATGGTGAAGGTCTCTCGGCCGATGGCTTAATTGCATCCAGCGAGGAGGCGCCTCGGTTTGCGAATATTGGACGTGACCAGCGTTGGTTAGGCGATCGTCTGCGCGATATTCACGACTTGCAACACGTGATGACCGGCTACGGTCGAGATACCCTGGGCGAGCTGTGCTTGTTGTCATTCATGACCACACAGACCCCTGCTCGCGGCATCGACTTCATTATTTTCATGGGTCGACAGAAAGGGCAGCGGGATAACCCTGAGTTGAACTTAAAGGCGCTTATCGGCGAAGGGCGGAAGATAGGTGAGTCAGCCGAGTGGATGCTGCTGACGCGATGGGAAGACCGTCTTCATGAACCGCTAGAGAGCGTGCGAGAAGAGTTAGGTTTCATTCCTCCGGCGCAATATCAAGCAACTATCAAGCTACTGGGCGGGACTGAAATTATCGGCAACCCAATGGCCGCCTAAAACGGCCACTGGCAGTCGGATTGTGTGCTTATGCGGCTTTTACCGACTCGATCCATTGCATGACCCGTCGTTCTAAGAAATCCAACGGTAGGGCCCCCGCGCCCAGCACGGTGTCGTGGAAGGCGCGAATATCGAAATCATCGCCCAGCTCTTCAATGGCTTTTGAGCGCAGCTCTAACATCTTGAGCATCCCAATTTTATAGGTCGTTGCCTGTCCGGGCATGACGATATAGCGACGCACTTCTGAGCGGATACTCTCATAGGGTTCTGGCGAGTTAGCCATAAAGTAGTCGATCGTCTCCTGCTCGGTCCAACCCTTGGCGTGAAGTCCGGTGTCGACCACGAGGCGGATCGCGCGCCATATTTCACTGCTGAGACGGCCAAACTGTTGATAGGCATCGGTGTAAGTCCCGGGCATCTCGCTGGCGAGTTGCTCCGAGTAGAGGGCCCAGCCTTCGACATATGCAGTAAAGCCAAGCTGTGTTTGAAACTGAGGAACACCCTCTAATTCCTGCGCAATCGAAATTTGCATGTGGTGCCCTGGGAGACCCTCGTGATAGGCGATTACCTCGAGTTGGTTTTTTGGCATGGCAGTCATATCAGACAGATGCGCATAGTAGGTGCCGGGCCGCGAGCCATCGGGCGTGCCGGGGTAGTAATGCTGTGCCGCACCATCTCGTTCGCGAAACGCCTCCACGCGTTTGACCACGAGGTCCGCTTTTGGCAGGAGACCAAAGTAGTCTGGCAGCAGCGACTTTAGGTTATCAATAGCGAGCGTGGCATCGTCAATGTAAGCCTGACGACCCTCATCGGTATCGGGATAGTAGTTCCACTCGCCGTTACGGACTTCCTCAAAAAACGCTTGAAGATCGCCTTGAAACTCAACCTCGTCCATGATGGCTAGCATTTCGGTGCGAAGCCGTGAAACCTCTTTGAGTCCAATTTCATGAATATCATCTGCGGTTAAGTCAGTGGTGGTCTGTGACGCCAAGAGGTGATCATAATAGTCTGCACCACCGGGTTGTGACCCAATTCCTGTGGCGATTTCGGGCGATGATGTTCGAGCCTCTGTGGCCCAGGCAATGATCGCCTCGTAGGCGGGAGCGAAGGAGTTGATTAAGGCCGCGCGCGCTCGGCTTTCGAGCTCTGCCGACTGGGTTTTGTCTATGAGATCGGCTTCCTGCAGCTCGGCAAGTTCGCGTTTTATATGGGCCCAAAGTGCGCTATCTCTCTCAGAATCCGCATCGAATGGCTGTCCTGAGATGATCTTTACTGATTGGTCGATGACGCCATCCATTGCGAAATAGGGGGTTACCACACCCAGCTGGGAGGATTGTCTTGCCACGTCGATCGCATCATCCATCCGCGCTTTGACAAGGTTTATCCGAGATATCAGGGCAGTAAAGTCATCGACTGAGTCAATCGTGTGGAAGTTGATCAAAAACGTTGGAAGGTAGGCGTGAAGGCCATTCATTTGATCAAAAACGAGACCATTGTAGAAATACGATTCGTCTGCCGCCTTTTTGTTGAAGCTGTATTTCCAAAGGTCGTAGGACAATTTTTCAGAGTCCGATAATGAGTCGCGGTCAAACAGTTGTTCCATTTGCGCAACCGAGGCGGCTTGCCAGGTAAGATCCCGCTTGAACGAGTCGAACGAGAACTCATCGAGCTCATCTTTTCGCTCAGAGCGCCCTAGGTAAGTCAGGAGCAGAGGTGATTGTAGAACTTGTTCCTCATACTGCTCGTCTAGCCATGCCGTGAGGCTGAGAGATGTTTCTTTTGCACTCGGCGAAGATCTCTCTTCGGAGCATCCAACCAGAGATGCCAGAGCCAAAACGGCTAGGAACTTAAGGGCTACAATAACTGGCGTAATAGACTGCATGGACGGATGTACCTCGACATATAAAGTAAGCTTAAGAAGGTGCGCGTTGCACAAAGGCCCGCTAATCTATCATTATTACAAAACGTCACCAGCGTTTTCAGTTTGAGGCGCCATTTTGGAGAATAAATATATGAATACAGCTGTCCCCGATCGCGCAAAATTCCACCATATGAAAGATGGCACACTTGAAGACTGGACCATCATTGGCGCCGAGGTGCAGGCATTCTCAAAAACGCTGTACCAACGGATTATCGATCACCTGCTATTACTCGAGGGTGATTGTGGTGGTTTCCCGGTAGATAGACTGACCCACTGCCTGCAAACAGCGACACTGGCGCACAAAGATGGGAAGGATGAGGAGTATGTTGTCTGTGCCTTGCTACACGACATTGGCGATACTCTGGGGCCGGCGAATCACGCGGACATTGCAGCTGTTCTGCTTCAGCCCTATGTCAGTGAAGAGAATTACTGGATGGTGAAGCATCACGCCATTTTCCAGGGCTATTATTTCTTTGAGTACCTGGGTCTGGATAAAAATATGCGAGATCAGTACAAAGACCACCCGCTGTACGAGCAAACACTGGAGTTCATCGAGAAATACGACGCACCGGCCTTTGATCCAGAGGCTGAAACCTACGCTTTGTCGTTTTTTGAGCCCATGATTCAGCGCGTGTTTGGAAGGCCAAAGCAATCGCTCTACAAGAGTGAAAACTCGACTGCATTCCAAGACTGAGTTATGGCTGCGGCTGACGAAATGGCTGAAGTTTCTGCGGGTAAGTTAGCTAGATGGCCATTTCGTGCGGTCTCGCTGCCTTGGCAGCGCCGACTGCGTCGTTGGCATCGACGGTTGGCTATCATTACAGCCGTTCAGCTCTTGCTTTGGACACTTAGTGGCATCTACTTTGCGTTTATCGATATTGCTGTTGTGCGTGGGGAGCCGCACCGGCTACCGCTTCCGTCAGAGCGCGTTGACTTATCGACATTTGCGTTCCCGGTGACCTCTACCAGCCAGATTACAGTGAAACCCAGATTAAAAGGTGAGCTTGTTGTCGGCGTAGTTGATGATCAGACTGGCAGGACCAACTGGCTAACGCCCAGTGGTGCCCCGGTAGCGCCACTGACCGCGGAGCAGGCAATCGCAATCGTGTGGGACAAAACCGATATTGCTGCCGATGTCACGGAGTGGGTGACATCGGCGCCACAAGCCGCGGAATACAGGGGGCGGCAACTCCCGCTATGGCGGGCCTATGATGTCGATGAACCGTCACTGCGGGTATACGTTGATCCCAGGTCGGGAGACATTATCGCCATCCGCAATACAGCCTGGCGTGCCTGGGATTTTCTGTGGATGCTGCATATCATGGACTACGATGACAGAGATGATATTGGCACGTGGCTGCTGAAGCTGTTTTCGGTGATGGCCTTGTTGACCGCAATCGCTGGCATCGGCTTATACCTGATGATTCCGTGGCGCCGATCCAGCAGCTAGCTCAATTAGCTTTAGACGCCACGTCCCTCATGTGTAAATGATGGGCCAGAGATAGGCAAAGAAGATTCCGACGCCGTAAATTACAACGGACCCCATTAGGATACGGCGACTTGCAGTGCGCAGTCGCATGCAAGCAGCTGCCTGTTCGGGATCGACAGGACACGGCGCGTTTCGAGCCTGCCACTGCATGAGTCCTGAAGCGGCCAGCAGGCCGCCCGACAAGAAGAACAGTGCTCCCTTGTTCGCTGAGAGCCATATAATTCCGGGAAAGGTGGCTGTTAACCCCGCCATGACGGCGCCTGCACCGATCGTGATAAGCAGTGCCGGCAAGGCACAGCAGAGCAGGGTTGATGTGCTGGCAAATAGGGAGAGTGTTGGGCCTATGAGTGTCCGGCGATCAATGGGATTCATCCCCCCATAGCCTCACTATCTCGGCGAATAGCCGCAATCCGGTAGCCTGCTTTCTTGGCTAGCTTTTCGATTTGCTTATCTGACAGCGATGCCCCCTCGTTAATGACAAGGCTCAGTGTCTTTTTGTCGAGGTCAACATAAAGCGCCGCCACTTCATCGCGTTTACCAAAAATCTTATTCATTGCGGTAGCGCAAAAGTCACACACGACGCCAAGCACATCAACAACCACGGGCTCACCACCGTTTGTCAGTGCAGTCATAATGTCGTCAGTGTGCGTAATGCCCGCGTTTGCCATGGTCATGCCATGCGCGTCGTGTCCCATGTCGCTGTGATTGGCACCGCTATGGTCATGTGAAGCATGTGGCGCGTCAGACTCGGTCTCGTGAGATGCATGGTCATGTTCATCTGAATGGTCATGACCCATGTCCGCATGACTCATTTCTGGTTTCGCATGGTGATCTGCAGCCTCGTTGCCATGATCTGACCACGC
>CAJYAI010000096.1 GCA_913064725.1 uncultured Alteromonadaceae bacterium
TAGCGCTGTCACCGCAGGCCATTGTCGACGAGATAAAAGCCTCTGGCCTTCGAGGCCGCGGTGGTGCGGCATTCCCAACGGGCATCAAATGGCAAACGGTTCTCGATACGCCAAATGAGCAGAAATACATTGTCTGCAATGCAGACGAGGGTGATTCGGGAACGTTTGCCGATCGGCTCCTGATGGAAGCAGACCCTTTTCAGCTTATCGAGGGAATGACCATCGCCGGCTTAGCCGTTGGTGCAAAAAAGGGGTTCATCTACCTGCGGTCGGAGTATCCCCGTGCGCAAAACATGCTTGAGTCGGCCATTGTCATGGCGAGGAAAGAGGGCTTTTTAGGCGAAAACATTCGCGGGACTGGCCACAGCTTCGATATCGATGTACGCATGGGCGCCGGTTCATACATATGTGGCGAGGAGACTGCCTTGTTAAACAGTCTCGAAGGCAAGCGTGGCGTGGTGCGAGCGAAACCGCCACTGCCCGCTATCGAAGGGCTCTTTGGCAAACCCACAGTGGTCAACAACGTGCTCACGCTTGCCTCAGTGACATCGATCCTCTCAGATGGTGGTGCCGAATATGCGCGTCATGGAATAGAGCGCTCCAAAGGCACGATCCCGCTTCAGTTAGCAGGAAATGTAAAAAATGGTGGTCTTATTGAGGTGCCTTTTGGCGTCTCGCTTCGCGACGTCATCATGGTGTGGGGCGAGGGTACGCGGTCCGGGCGGCCCGTTAGGGCTGTGCAAGTAGGCGGACCACTCGGTGCCTATTTGTCCGCTGCTGAACTCGATGTGCCACTGACATACGAGGCCTTATCGGCCTTGGGTGGCATGCTCGGGCACGGGGGCATCGTCGTGTTCGATGATACGGTCGATATGGCGAAACAGGCGCACTTTGCCATGGATTTTTGTGCCAAAGAATCATGTGGTAAGTGCACGCCCTGCCGAATTGGTGCTGTGCGCGGGAGAGAAGTACTCGACCGAGTGGTGGATAACGGCGCCACTGAAAATGATCTTATTTTATTGCGCGACTTATGCGACACGATGGAGCAGGCCTCGCTCTGTGCCATGGGTGGATTGACACCCTTACCGGTTAAAAGTGCGCTGGATAAGTTCCCCGAAGACTTCAATATCGAAGATAGTCACTACGAGGTGGCAGTGTGAACAGTATGGTCGAGTTCTATCAACCCCAGCCAGATCTGGGTACTCCGCAGTCGCAGGCTACTGATTTTGTCACCCTTGAAGTTGATGGGCGGGAGATTTCGGTACCCTCTGGAACATCGGTAATGCGGGCCGCATTCGAGGCGGGCATTAAAGTTCCCAAGCTCTGCGCAACGGACAGTCTGGAAGCCTTCGGATCCTGCCGTATTTGCTTGGTGGAAATTGAAGGCAGACGCGGATACCCCTCCTCCTGCACTACACCTGTTGAGGCGGGAATGTGTGTAACCACCCAGAGCGATCAGCTGGCGAAAATCCGCAGGGGCGTCATGGAGCTCTACATCAGCGACCACCCACTGGACTGTTTAACCTGTCCCACGAACGGTGATTGCGAGCTGCAGTCGACTGCTGGAGAAGTGGGTTTACGCGACGTTCGCTATGGCTTTGCCGGCGAGAATCATATCGCGCTCGAAAAGGACGAAAGTAACCCCTATTTCACGTTTGACTCCTCTAAGTGTATTGCCTGCTCGAGGTGCGTTCGCGCGTGCGAAGAGACACAGGGTACCTTCGCACTTACCATTGCCGGACGGGGGTTTGATTCCCGGGTGAGTGTTGGTCCTGAAACGACGTTTCTCGAGTCTGACTGTGTGAGTTGCGGCGCCTGCGTGGCTGCTTGCCCAACAGCGACACTGACCGAGAACAGTATTATTGAACGGGGTATACCCGAGCATTCGGTGACAACTACATGTGCCTATTGCGGTGTCGGTTGTGGTTTCAAGGCTGAGATGCGCGGTCAAGAAGTCATTCGTATGATCCCCTGGAAAGACGGGAAAGCAAACGAAGGGCATGCCTGTGTTAAAGGTCGATTTGCCTTTGGTTACGCCACCCATAAAGACCGCATGACTGAGCCCATGATCCGGGACTCTATCGACGATCCTTGGAAAAAGGTGACTTGGGATGAAGCACTGACTTATGCAGCATCTCGGCTTCGATCGATTCAACAGACCTACGGACAAAAGAGCATCGGGGCTATTTCATCATCGCGCTGCACCAATGAAGAAGTCTGGTTGGTACAGAAAATGGTTCGGACAGGGTTTGGTAATAACAATGTAGATACCTGCGCTCGGGTCTGTCATTCACCGACCGGTTACGGCCTGAAACAGACGCTCGGAGAATCTGCGGGGACGCAAGACTTTGCCTCCGTGGCTGACGCCGATGTCATCGTTGTTATGGGCGCGAACCCAACCGAGGCACACCCGGTCTTTGGCTCGCGCTTGAAGCGCCGACTGCGAGAGGGCGCCTCCCTGATTGTGATTGATCCCCGACGTATCGAGCTGGTGGGTGCGCCCCATGTCCAGTCAGATCTGCACCTGCCTGTCAGGCCAGGTGCCAATGTGGCCTTGCTGAACGCCATGGCCCATACCATTGTGAGCGAGGGTCTACAGGATAAAGAGTTCGTCGATAAGCGTTGTGAGAAAATCGCGTTTAACAACTGGCTTACGTTCATTGAGCAGCCTGAGAATTCACCTGAAGCCATGGAAGTCCACACGGGCGTTAATGCAGATGACGTCA
Source organism: uncultured Alteromonadaceae bacterium (assembly GCA_913064725.1). Classification (GTDB taxonomy): domain Bacteria; phylum Pseudomonadota; class Gammaproteobacteria; order Pseudomonadales; family Halieaceae; genus Luminiphilus. The sequence continues at coordinate 2,727 of CAJYAI010000096.1, forward strand.
GAGCGGCAGCACGCATTTATGCTACCGGCGGCAATGCGGCAATTTACTATGGGTTGGGAGTCACAGAACACAGCCAGGGCTCGACGACTGTCATGGCCATTGCCAATCTGGCAATGCTGACAGGTAATATTGGACGACGTGGGGTAGGCGTTAACCCCCTTCGTGGTCAGAATAATGTTCAGGGGTCCTGTGACATGGGTTCTTTTCCGCACGAGCTGCCCGGTTACCGACCGGTCACAGATAATGTGGTCAGAGCCAGTTTCGAGTCTGCCTGGGGCGTTTCGCTGGATGCAGAGCCGGGCCACCGCATCCCCAATATGTTTGAAGAGGCACTATCAGGCGGCTTCAAAGGCCTCTATTGTCAAGGCGAGGATATCGCACAGTCAGACCCCAACACGCAGCACGTTGAGGCGGCGCTAACGTCCATGGAATGTCTTATCGTTCAAGACATCTTTCTAAACGAGACGGCAAAATTTGCGCACGTGTTCCTCCCTGGCTCTTCATTTTTGGAGAAAGACGGCACGTTTACCAATGCAGAACGTCGTATTTCCCGGGTACGAAAAGCCATGGAACCTCTTGCGGGCAAGGCCGACTGGCAAGCGACACTCGGGCTGGCTCAAGCGCTCGGTTGCGACTGGGACTATGACAGTCCCGAGGACATTATGCGCGAGATCGCCGCGCTCACACCGACATTCAGTGGTGTGACCTACGAGAAGCTAGAGCGGCTGGGCAGTGTTCAGTGGCCATGTAGAGATGAGGCATCGGAGGGTACTCCGACCATGCACGAAACCGCGTTTACGCGAGGTTTAGGGCAGTTCATGGTCACCGAGTATGTCCCGACTGACGAACGTTGCACGCGGCGTTTCCCGCTCATCATGACGACCGGGCGAACACTGAGTCAATACAATGTGGGGGCACAAACGCGCCGCACCGATAACTCGGCCTGGCATGAGGAGGACGTACTGGAAATTCATCCGGAGGATGCGCAGGAGCGAGGCATATCTGAAGGCGATTGGGTTGGCATTTCAAGCCGTATTGGGGACACAGTGCTGCATGCGAAGTTGTCCCATCGCGTTCGGCCCGGTGTCGTATATACGACGTTCCACCATCCGGTATCGGGCGCCAATGTCATCACAACGGATAATTCAGATTGGGCGACTAATTGCCCCGAATACAAGGTCACGGCCGTTCAGGTCACTCGCGTGACGCAGCCATCGGACTGGCAAGAGCGCCAGAAGAATTTTGATTCGAAGCAAAAGCGATTGTTGACGGATGCCATTCTTGGCTGAGCGACAGCCGTTTGGTGAACAGGATGCGGGGTCAGGCTCCTTATCTGTGAGTAGGTTGTTGTGCGAGCAGGGGAAGGAGATCGAGTCGCTGGACGCGGTCATTGTCGAGGTGCCCATCGCGCTGTCTTTTAACGGTATCTCTTATGCGGTCATGATGGCTACGCCCTCTGATTTGTATGATTTCATTCGAGGATTTGCGATAGGTGAGGGCATCGTTACTAGCCCTAGAGCCATCTATGACATCGATGTCACGCCCGCAGACAGTGGTATCGGCATGCCCGGTTTTGATGTTAATGCGACGGTATCGAGCGAGGCTGCGCACAAACTCAAGGATCGCAAGCGTTCTATGGCCGGGCCCAGTGGCTGCGGACTTTGTGGTATCGAGTCGATTCAGACTGTTAGTCGTGATATCTCAAGACTTGAGTCTGTGGCCCTACCGAGCCAGGACGCACTAGATGTGGGCATTGGTCAAATGCGTACTAAGCAATTGTTGTCACAAGCCACCGCCGGTGCACATGCGGCAGCATGGTGTGGATACGACGGCGACATCGTGGCGTTACGTGAGGACGTAGGCAGGCACAATGCGCTCGATAAACTGATTGGGTGGCATAGCCGGCATCCAACGGATGGATTTGTTCTCGTAAGCAGCCGAGCCAGTTTCGAAATGGTGGCTAAAGCTGCGTCAGCGGGCATTGGCGTTCTCGCGGCTGTATCAGCGCCAACTTCGGCGGCCATTACCCTCGCT
>CAJYAI010000097.1 GCA_913064725.1 uncultured Alteromonadaceae bacterium
GGCAACTCTACCGTCTCGACCTCAGCTGAACTGAAAAAACCCAATCGCTCGAGACGAATGCGCGACTGCTCTATAGCCGCTGCTGAAGCGGGGGCCGCCTCCATTTGTCGCATTTCTCGGCGAAGTACATTATCCGCCGTCCGGTCATTTCCCTCAAAGTTGATTCGGCGTACATACGTTCTGCGCCCCGGATCGACAAAGAATTTAATGGCCACCTCTGCGTCGCCATCGCCAACCTCTGGAATACCTGTCACTTTCGCGAAGTTATATCCCTCGTTGCCGAGCCGCCTTGTCAAATACTCCTCAGTACTGGTTACCAGCTGCTGCGAAAAAACCTGCCCAGGCGATATCAATAGAAAACGCTTCAAATCGGCTTCTGGCAACACAAGATCACCAGAAAGGTCGACGCTCGTTATCGTGAAACGATCACCTTCCACCACGTTGGCGGTAATGTAAACGGCGTCTTTCGCAGGTGAAACGGCGACCTGTGTTGATTCGATTTCAAACTGTAGGTAGCCACGATCCTGATAAAAACTGGTCAACGTCTCAAGATCAGACTCCAACTTCTCCTTACTGTACTTGTCAGCACTTGAGAAGAAGGAAAACATTCCTCCGACCTGTAATTCGAAGGTATCTAGCAGTGTTTCGTCGTCATAAATCTCATTGCCAACAATGTTGATGTGCTCAATCTTTGAGACTGTACCCTCATCGATGTCAATGCTAATCGAGACGCGGTTGCGCGGCTCTGGAATAATTTCAGTATCAATAGTCGCGTCATAGCGCCCCTGAATGACATATTGGCGACGCAACTCAAGCTGCATCCCCTCGAGCGTGGATCTCTGAAACACCTGGCCGACCGCCAAACCGGCCCCCTTGAGACCATCCAACAATGCTTCTGTCTCAATGGCCTTGTTACCATCGATAGTGATCTCGCTAATACTAGGTCGCTCGGTGACAGTTAGGACCAAGACATTACCGTCACGCCCAACCGACAGATCATCGAAGTTGCCGGTGTAGAAGAGATTACGCGAAATTGACTGAACCGCCCGGCCATCAACCAAATCACCCACTCCCACTGGCAAAGCTGCAAACACGCTACCCGGCGCAATTCGCTGCAAGCCCTCGACACGAATATCCGCAACGACAAACGGCTCTACCTGAGCCCTTGCAGTGTGCACCGACATCATGATGGCTAGGGCCAATGCCAGCATCACCAGAGCTTTAGCAAACCAATTACTGTTTTGAGTACATACCATCTTATTCGCTTACTATTCGGGTAATCTGATTAGAACCAGCGTCTTATTCTTGCGTTATGCGGTGGACGGGCCGGAGTATCTCACAATCGGGCCACATCGTTGTAGATGGCAAATACCATAAGCGTGAAAACTGCCAGCAATCCCACTTGGTAACTCATCATTTGAATCTGCTCGGGCACTGGCCGACCAAAAAGCCCTTCCAAAGCATGAAAAACAATATGTCCGCCATCCAAGACGGGGATAGGTAGCAGGTTAATAGCGCCCAGAGAAATCGACAGCAGCGCGAGAAATGATAACCAAGTTAAAAATCCGCTCTCGGCTGTACTCGCTGCAACTTGTGCAATGGAAATTGGCCCGGATAGATTCTTTGTGGAAATCAGACCCTGTGCCATTTTCCACATCGACTCAAATGTAAATAAGGTCAACGAATAAGTCCGCTCAACCGCGGCTACGAGAGCCTCTAGCGCATTGCGTCCTTGCAGCCGCAGTCGCTCTGGTGGAATCTCGGGAATCACGACCCCCATGCCCACGGTACCCACCGCATTTGAGCTGTTTGAACTGCTGGGGTCAGGCTCTACCTTTACTGGTAAGAGGCTTCCTCGCCGTTCAACGACGACATCAATAGGCTGAGCGGGTCTTGCGCGAACGTAATTAACCCATGCTTCCCAAGAAGTGATTTGCGCATTATCAGCCGACACGATTTTATCGCCAACCATGAAGCCGGCAACCTCAGCCGGCCCACCAACAGTCAGTGACCCGACAATCGGCTGCAATGGCATCATCCCCAGCGTCATCCCAAGTGCTCGCGCTGTATCTGGCGCCTCAGCCTCACCTAGCCAACGGTCAATCGGAAGCAAATAGCGCTCTTTTACGTCGCTCAAAGGCGAACCAACGACAATCTCCACGGTGCCTGTATCACCCAGTCGCTTCAGTAAGGCAAAACGCACCTTTGAAACCGTCGTTGTGGGCTCGCCGTCAACGGCAACAATTTCCTGGCCAACGGGAACCCCGACCTCAGCTGCCACCGAGCCGGGGCTGACCGCTTCTATAACCGGTGCAACACCGGTCTCCCCGCGTAAAAAGAGGACAAACAAAACAAGGATAGCCAGCGCAAAGTTGGCGGCTGGCCCCGCCGACACGATGGCAAGTTTGTTTCTCACCGGTTGCGCATTGAACGACTCTGAACGATTAATGGCCGTCACGTCAGCTTCTGGGTCACGCTCATCTAACATTTTCACGTAGCCACCTAGCGGTATGGCGCACAAAGCAAACTCGGTATCGTTTCGGTCACGCCACATCAGGAGCGGACGGCCAAAGCCAATCGCGAAGCGAAGCACCCTTACACCACAGCGTCGAGCAACCCAATAGTGACCATATTCATGAATAGTCACCAAAATGCCCAACGTGACCAATGCCATCACTACTGAAAAGACCACTTGCATGAGTCGTTAACGCCTCCTAGCCGGCTATATCGAAAATATGCCCATCGGCAGTAGCGCGTGCCACGCCGTCGAGAGCTTGGACCGCTGCCAGATCCGATGGTTCACAAAGACTAACCGTTTTTAAGGTCGCCTCAATCACTTGGTCAATATCAGTGAACTTAATGCGTTCTGATAAAAACGCATCGACTGCCATTTCGTTAGCGGCGCTAAAAACGCACATCCCACCCGGCATCTCAATCGCTTCATAGGCAAGACGTAAACAGGGAAATGCGTCTAGGTTTGGCGCTTCAAAGTCCAATCTCCCTACCTCGACTAGATCCAACACGTTCACTCCGGCCTCAATCCGATCTGGCCACGACAAACTGTACGCGATGGGAGTACGCATATCGGGCTGCCCCAGCTGCGCAAGCACTGAACCGTCCACGTAACGAATAAGAGAGTGAACGATACTCTGAGGATGGACGACCACTTCAATATCAGATGGCTGTCGATTGAAGAGCCAACAGGCCTCGGCCAGCTCTAAGCCCTTGTTGACCAGCGTCGCCGAGTCAACAGAGATCTTGCGACCCATATCCCAATTCGGATGGGCGCAAGCTTGCTCCGGCGTCATGCCAGATAGCTCCGAGCGACTGCGACCGCGAAAGGGTCCTCCTGAGGCCGTCAACAAAATCTTCTCAACACGATCCATCTGCGGACGCGCGAACTCATCGGCGGGCAAACACTGAAACATGGCATTGTGTTCGCTATCGACGGGCATGAGTAACGCTCGCCCTGCCTGGACCGCATCCATGAAGAGCGCGCCCGCACTGACTAGAGCTTCTTTATTTGCAAGTAACAAACGCTTTCCAGCCCGAGCGGCGGCCAGAGTCGCAGAGAGCCCCGCGAATCCAACGATCGCCGCCATGACAGTATCAACTTGCTCTGACTGTGCAAACGCGACCATCGGAGCTTCACCTGCATGAATCTTGGTATCGACAACGCCGGCTAAGGCAGCCTCGAGCTCCGCGGCGGCGTCGCAATCGAACATGACCGCATGGCGGGGTCGGTGGTCGCGGCACAGTTGCGCCATGGCACTCACTGATCGATTGGCCGCCAACACTGTCACCTGATATTTATCTGGATGACGCGCAATGACATCGAGGGTACTCAAACCAATTGAGCCCGTAGCGCCCAAAATCATGACGCGCTGCATCAGACGTACCCGACTAACATGAGCGCCAGTGCAAAAAATGGTGCGGCGCCACAAATGCTATCGAGCCTATCCATCAAGCCGCCATGGCCGGGAAGCCAGGAACCGGCATCTTTGCAACCACTCTCACGTTTGAGCATGCTGACCGTCAGATCGCCAAGCACAGACGCCCCACTGCAAAACAAACCAATCAAAAGCACCTCGACGGGGTGGATGTGCGCAAATTCAGGTGGCAACAGCCACCAGACGAATCCCGCCAGACATAGCACAGCAAAAATGCCACCCCAGAGACCTTCCATCGTCTTCGCAGGGCTAACATCGGGTGCTAAGGGATGTGTTCCCCAGAACTTCCCGGCAAAGTAAGCGCCAACATCGGCCATTGCTACGGTCAGAATGAACAAAATTGTTAGCAACCAGCCGAACTCTAGCCCCACTAAAAAGATCAGCGAGAGCCAACCGCCGCCGAGTATAAAAAAGCCTATCAAACTCCGAACCACAATCGATCGCCACAAGACAGAAAGCTTAGGGTAACTGAGTACAAAGAAGGCGATGGCCAGCCAGACAAAGCAGACAA
>CAJYAI010000098.1 GCA_913064725.1 uncultured Alteromonadaceae bacterium
TCACCGACCGGCGGTTTTGCGTAGGGTAGCCCTCGATACACCGTGATTTGATCATCATAAGGCGATGGAACGCCTGCAGCCTGTCCCTCGGTTAAGGTCACGATAGTGCTGTGTCCGGGACCGGACTTATCCGACCCGCATCCAGCGCAAACAAGCAACAGTAGCGCGGGGAACACCAGTCTCAAGATCATAGAGCAGACTCTCTTTTATGATTGTTAGTGTGGTGGCGCAGCATAGGGCTAGGGTCTACGTAATTCATCCAATACGGCAGCCTCCTGTCTCACAGCCTCGGGAGAACCCAGTAACTGACGGTTAAAGCCGATGCGCTTAAACCAGTAATGCAAACCAACCAGATCTGTAAAACCCATACCGCCGTGGACCTCCGTGCTGGTCTTCGCCACAAATTGTCCAACTTCGGCCAGATGCGCCTTGGCGTGGCAGGCCGTCAACGCCGCCTCGTCTGCCGCCTCGTCAAAGGCATGGCCGGCGTACCACACAAAAGCACGGCAAGGTTCCAGTTGAGAGGCCATTTCGGCGCACATGTGCTTGACCGCCTGAAAAGATCCAATCACCCGGTTAAATTGTTTGCGCTCGAGTGCATAAGCCACCGCCTCGTCAAGCATATATTGCGCCGCGCCCAGCGTATCAGCCGCTTGGATAGCGCGGCCGCGATAGAGTGTCTGCTTTAGTAATTCAGGATCGGACGATACGAGGCAGGCAGGAGTGTCGTTCAAGGTCAGTTCACACACGCTTCTTGTCACATCCACTGTGGTCAGTGGCGTTCGCACCACCTCGGACGCTTCGATCATAAATACGCGCCCATCGCCAAGGCCAATCAGATAGGCGTCGGCCTCGGCATCGAGGGCAAAGAGTGACTGGCCTGACAACGCCGAATCAACCTCCACTATGTGACCTTTGCGTGTACCAATCGCATCACTAAACGCAATCCCAACTCGATAAGTGCCGGCTGCCATGGCCGCCAATGGGTCCGTCGCACCCGCCTGTTCAAGGTAATAGCTCGCCATAACAGCGGTGCTCATAAAGGGCCCGGGACATGCCGCGTAACCGAGCGCTTCGGCGATTGCAACGGCATCCAACATGCCAAGCTGAGCACCACCATAGGCTTCTGGAATCAGTACACCGGCTAGCCCCATAGAGGCCAAACCCTGCCAGACGGACGCATCACTCGACTCACCCGCAGCAAGCTTGCGTACCGAATCCAGTGGCACTTCCGAGGTGAGGAACTTACGCAGGCTTTCGTCGAGTAAACGTTGATCCTGTGATAATCCGAAGTCCATCTCAGGCCTCCCTGCTCGCGCCATCAGGTGCAGCTTGCGCTACCTTTAGCGGAATCTTAGGTTCCTTGGGCATGTCCAAGCCACGCTCGCTGATGATGTTTTTCTGTATTTGCGAGGTGCCGCCGCCAATAATCAAGCCCAGATAAAACATGTATTGGTATTGCCATGATCCATGGCCTCGTAAGTGAGGATTGTCACCGTAACTCAGACCAATCTCACCCATCACGTCAATGCCTAAGCACTCAATCTCATGGCGCAATTCGGTCCCTGCCAGCTTCACGATCATTGCAGCCAACCGAACGTCTTGATTCTTGTTGATCTTGGCAGAGAGTAGCCGCATATCATTGTATTGCATGGCGAGCGCACGTCCCTCCAGCTTCATCAATCGATCGCGAAAAATGGGGTTATCCATGATCGGCGCACCGTTGATACTTTCCTCACGCATCAGGCGCTTGACGCCATTTAGCCTATTAAGGGCAGCGTCGGGCGTTGCCAGCGAGCCGCGCTCGTGTCCCAAGATAGCATTAGCCACCTGCCAACCTTGACCCCGCTCACCCACTATTTGGGTCTTGGGAACACGCACATCCGTAAAAAAGACCTCGTTAAAATTAGCGTCGCCCGTCATATCGACCAGCGGTCTAATCTCAATACCCGGCGTATCCATTCGAAACAGTAGAAACGAAATGCCAAGATGCTTCGGCGCCTCAGGCTCGGTGCGAACCAAACAAAATATCCAGTCAGCGTGGTGCGCGGTGCTGGTCCAGATTTTCTGGCCATTAACCACCCAGTCATCGCCGTCGAGTTCGGCTTTGGTCGTGAGACTGGCCAAGTCGCTGCCTGCACCGGGCTCGGAATATCCCTGACACCAGATCATCTCCGCTCGGATGGTCGGCTCGATAAACGTCTTTTTTTGCTCTTCAGTACCCATCTCGAGGAGAACTGGCGTCAACATCGTTACACCCTGCCCGTTAAATCCACGGTGAACACGCTGAGCACCAAATTCCTCTGCGATTATGCGCGACTTGATGATGTCCGGTTCGGCGCCAAATCCGCCGTAGGCCTCGGGGATGGTGCGACTGTGGTAGCCATGCTGCACCAGTAGACTTTGCCAATCTCGCATCGCTTGACTTTTAATCCCGTCATCGGCTTTGGGCTGTTTGTCCTTGAACTCCCTGATGAACGACCTAACCTCCTCGCGAAAAAGGTCGTACTCACTCCCATAGGATAAATCCATCACATCCCCTTTTTAGTCTTTGGCGTCTTTTTCGACAGTAGCACATCCAACTGCACGCCAATGCGCGAGTTCACTGCCGCGCTCGCGCAAAGTATCGTATTCTCCGAGCTTCTCCAAAACGTCAGGCAACACTGTGGAATTTGTCAGCGACTATATCGCGCTCTGGATGTTCATTATCGTCATGGTATCGACACCGGGGCCGGCGAATATGCTTCTCATGACCTCGGGCGCGCAACAGGGGTTAATACGCACACTTCCCTTTATCGCAGGACTGACTGTAGGAAAACTCGCTCTCAATATATCGCTGGCGCTAGGGCTGATGCGTCTCATCGAGGCAAACCCAACGGTTGCCAGTCTATTTGTCTACTTTTCGGCCGCCTACATGGCCTATCTCGCTCTGCGCAACTGGACACCTGCCGAACCCGGGACCACAACGTCGTCGTTCACATTTTGGTCCGGGAGTATTGTTCACCCGATGAGTCCCAAAACCTGGATGATGGCGACGCTTGCGCTCACACAATTTGGCGAGTCGTTCACGAGTTCTGCGGAGCGCCTGCTTGTCGTACCGCTGAGTTTTTTAGTCGCTCAGGTCTTCTTTGCTGTCGTGTGGTGCGCACTGGGCGTCGTCATGAGCCGCACGTTTAAACAGAGTATGGTCATGCATCGCGCATTGATTTTAGTGACATTGGGCGTCATCGTTTGGGCTCTCTTACAATAACAACGAGCGAAACCATAGTTCATGTCCACGGCTTGGAAAACGTTATCTCGCAGGCGGCTCTTAAAAGCTGCCACGCTCAACGCTGTTGCGGCCGCCTGTCTTGGCTTACCTGCGTCTGCGCTGGCTGCCGTCAAAGCGCTGCTGCCCGCAGGTAAACAACCGAGGGATTTTATTGAGCACAACGCCCAGCCACTCGCGCTAGAGACGGCTCGAAATGCCTACGGCCAGGGCCCCATCACCCCCATCTCGCAGTTTTTTGTTCGCAACAACTTACCCATGCCCCAGCAGAGTGTCGTTAACAGTCGACCCTCGTGGCGTCTCTCGGTAGAGGGGGTCAAGGCGTCGGGAGTAATCACCTTAGACGACCTTAAGACGCTCCCTACAACCACCGTGGCATGCGTAATTCAGTGCTCCGGAAACGGCAGAGTCTTCTTTGAGCATGCGCCGTCCGGCTCACCTTGGGGGGTCGGCGCCGCGGGCTGTGCTCTGTGGACAGGTGTCCGCGTGTCCGATGTGTTCGACCAATTTGGCGGAATCTCGCCGGATGCACGCTTTCTGACCGCGACCGGCGGGGAACCCCTTCCAGCCGGTATCGACCCGAGCACCGTCGCTGTGGAGCGATCGGTGCCCATAGCCAAAGGCCTTAACGACTGCTTGATAGTCTGGGAAATGAATGGCGAGCCCCTCCCATTGGTTCATGGCGGTCCCGTCCGCCTTCTCGTGCCAGGCTACTTTGGCGTCAATCAGGTCAAATGGGTTCAGCGAATCGCAGCAACCAGCGATGAGTCGGATCGTAAGATTCAGCAGTCGGGCTACCGAATGCGAGCGGTGGGTGAAAGTGGTAACAAGAGTCATCCCTCGATGTACCGCATGCCTGTTAAATCCTGGATCAACGGACTGGGCGATAAAAACGACATCACCCGCCCGGGCAAACATCAGTTGTTCGGTGTCGCTTTTTCAGGAGAGCGCGGTATCGATCATGTCGATATCTCGCTAGACGGCGGCAAGGGCTGGCAACGGGCCCAACTCTATGGCCCTGATCTTGGCCCCAATGCTTGGCGCACGTTTCAGTTGGAGGTCGACCTACCCGCCGGTGATTATTACCTCGTCAGTAGAGCGACGGATAAACTGGGCGAGAGGCAACCTCGTTACTTCCCTGCAAACCAGCGCGGTTATGGGCACAACGGGTGGTTCGATCACGG
>CAJYAI010000099.1 GCA_913064725.1 uncultured Alteromonadaceae bacterium
AGCACAAGCCGACTAAAAGAGGAGGCCGAGAAAAAAACACACGACTGCCGTGTTATCGACACGCTGAAATGCTCAATCGATATTACAACGGCTAATCCTGCCATTTGGTACAAAGGCGACAAGCTAGATCGTCAAGACGCAATTATTCCCAGAATAGGTGCTTCCATTACCACCTACGGCACTGCGGTGATTCGGCAATTTGAAATGATGGACACCTACTGCCTAGTAGGCTCTATTCCGCTTGGCCGGTCTCGATCAAAGTTGCGTGCACTGCAGCTACTTGCACGAAAAGGGTTGGGCATGCCCGCCACGGGCTTTGCCCACGATGTGCATAATACGCGGCAACTCATCAGACTTGTTGGCGGGGCACCGGTGGTGGTCAAACTGCTGGAGGGCACGCAGGGGCGCGGGGTGGTCTTAGCTGAAACCGCAAAGGCTGCCGAGTCTGTTATCGATGCCTTTACCGAGTTGAAAGCCGACTTTCTAGTACAAGAGTTCATCAAGGAGGCGGGCGGTAGTGATCTTCGCTGTTTTGTCATTGGTAACCGCGTCGTTGCAGCCATGGAACGTACTTCACTGCCCGGCGAATTTCGGTCCAACCTCCACCGCGGCGGAAGCGCACAACTGACCAAGCTGACCCCAACAGAACGCCGCACCGCGGTGAAGGCCGCTCAGACCATGGGCTTGGATGTCGCAGGTGTTGATTTAATTCGCTCAAGTCGGGGCCCATTGGTACTCGAAGTGAACTCATCGCCAGGCCTGAGAGGCATCGAGGAGGCGACCGGCGTTAACGTCGCTGGAAAAATCATCAAATACATCGAAGACAATGTTGACTCGCCTAAATCGCGTCGCAAAGACAAGGGCTAATGCTATTTCTTTGGTCGCTGACCGCGCTCGCAGCCATCGAACTAAGCGTTTTATCACCATTGACCCAGCTGTTGTAAAGCGACCAGCCTCTAGCCCGAAGATGCCGTGAGCGGGATAAAGGACTCGCCGTCCGCGGCGAGTCTCGATCTATCCAAACAAGTTGAAGTACTCTACCGAGAACCCGAGCGCCATGCCCAACAGCACGAAAGGAAGAACCTGTTTCCAGCCAATGGATTTAGTCGGGTAGTCCGCAGAAGCGACAAGCGTATCGCCATCGAAAACCTCAAATACAAACCCGCGTTTCGCCCAGCCAAAGCGGGTAGCAAGTGTCTCCGACCCTACTTGAATGTCTTGCTCACAGATGAATTTCCAGCTGCTTTGACTGAAAACGACTTCACCGTCTACCCAGATCGTCATTCGCGAAGTCCAGCTGGAGTTATGGGCGACAATCCCGTGCCCTTTGTATACAAGCGGCAAAAAAATCCCTGACCACAACGACACTATGGGTTTACTGGGTAAATCTTCGGGTCTCATTTGCACCCCCTATCTGCTCATCTATATCTTCACCTAACTGATCGTCACACAGCTCGTCATCAATCTAGTCAACAATCTAGTCAAAAAAGTGAGGCGTTTGTGACTGTTTCTCTATCACAGTGAACATAGCCATTCTTTGTTACAAAAACGGGAATAACTTGCAACGACAGATACCTGACACGACAACGTTTCAAAGAGAGATGACGCACTGGTTAACAACAAAACTCGGCCCGTACAATCACGAGAGTCTCCCTAAGGCCTTGGCTTACAGGTAAACTAGTCGTCAACCCGACAGTGGCTCTGTTCGCAGCCGCAACAACTAGCATCCCTTGAGGTCTTTTACACAATGAGCGACAACAAACACGGAAAGTCAGGTCAGTACGTCTACAGTATGAACCGTGTCAGCAAGGTGGTTCCGCCGAAGCGTGAGATTCTGAAGGACGTCTCCTTGTCCTTCTTCCCGGGGGCCAAGATTGGTGTACTCGGACTCAATGGAGCAGGTAAATCGACGTTACTCAAGATTATGGCGGGCATCGATACCGATATTCAGGGAGAGGCGCGGGCGCAGGCAGGTATTAAGATCGGGTACCTCGCACAGGAACCCCAACTCAATCCAGACAAAGATGTCAGAGGTAACGTCGAAGAGGGACTCGCCGAGGCGATCGATGCGTTGACAGGCCTTGATAAGATCTATGCGGCTTACGCAGAGCCCGATGCCGATTTTGATGCCTTGGCCAAAGAGCAAGCGCGCCTCGAAGACATCATTCAAGCAACCGATGCACACAATATCGAAACGCGACTCAATGTTGCCGCCGACGCGCTGCGGCTGCCACCGTGGGAGGCGGATGTCGCCAGACTCTCCGGGGGCGAACAGCGTCGAGTGGCGCTGGCAAGACTGCTTCTCAGCGAGCCCGATATGCTGTTACTGGACGAACCGACCAACCACCTCGACGCAGAGTCTGTCGGCTGGCTGGAACGTTTCCTTGAGGGCTTTACAGGCACTGTTGTCGCCATCACTCACGACCGGTACTTCCTCGACAATGCCGCAGGGTGGATTTTAGAGTTGGACAGGGGCCGCGGCATTCCCTACGAGGGCAATTACTCGACATGGCTGGAGGCTAAAGATCAACGGCTGGGTCAGGAACAGCGTCAAGAGGCGTCTCGCCAAAAGGCTATCAAGGCCGAACTGGAGTGGGTTCGCTCAAATCCAAAGGGGCGGCAGTCGAAAAGTAAGGCGCGCTTGGCGCGATTTGATGAGCTGAATTCTCAGGACTTCCAAATCAGAAATGAAACCAATGAGATTTATATCCCGCCCGGCCCGCGACTGGGTGACAAGGTCATTGAAGTCGAAGGCCTAAGAAAAACATTCGACGATCGTCTGCTGTTTGACAATGTGAGCTTCACCGTTCCCAAAGGTGCGATCGTCGGTATTATCGGCGCAAATGGTATGGGTAAGTCGACCCTCTTCCGACTACTGATGAACCAAGAAACGCCCGACGGGGGCAGCGTCTCCCTCGGTGATACGGTGCAGCTTGGCTATGTCGACCAGTCCCGGGACGACCTAGACGGATCAAAAACGGTTTGGGAAGAAGTGTCTGATGGGCACGATATTATTCGCATTGGTAGCTACGAGGTCCCCTCACGCTCCTACATAGGACGGTTTAACTTTAAAGGCTCAGATCAGCAAAAATTCGTCAAAGACTTATCAGGTGGTGAACGCAATCGTCTTCATTTGGCCAAGCTACTCAAACAAGGCGCAAATGTCCTGTTACTCGATGAACCTACTAACGATCTTGACGTCGAAACACTCCGCGCCCTCGAAGATGCCATTCAAGCATTCCCTGGATCTGCCATGGTGATTTCGCACGATCGGTGGTTTCTCGATCGCATTGCCACGCATATTCTCGCTTATGAGGATAACGGTGATGTCGTCTTCCACGAGGGTAATTACAGTGAGTATGAAGAGGATAGACGGAAGCGATTGGGACGCGACGCAGATGTCCCAAGTCGGGTAAAGCACCGCAAATTGATGTAACTCGATTCGTGCTCAGTCAAACAGTGCGATAGCCTCATCAAGTCGTGAGACCGACTGCACCGTGATGCCTGCGATGACCCCCCGTGGGGCATTACCCTTTGGCACAATTGCGCGCTTAAAGCCGTGTTTCGCGGCTTCAGCGATACGCTCTTGCCCACTTGCCACCGGTCTAATCTCACCGGTTAAACCAACCTCGCCAAAAACCACTAAGTCTTTTGGCAACACTTTATTGCGCAGGCTCGAAACAACCGCAAGCAGCAACGAGAGATCGCCACTGGTCTCGGCTATCCGGACACCACCAACCACATTGGCGAATACGTCTTGATCACCGACGTGCAAACCAACGTGACGATGTAAAACAGCCAACAACATCGCCAAGCGATTTTGCTCAAAACCGACCGCCACTCGACGCGGGTTACCTAGATTGCTGGCATCAACTAAGGCTTGAATCTCAACTAGTAATGGTCGCGTCCCCTCCCAAACCACGACGACCACTGTGCCGGGCGCAGGCGTCTCGGCGCGCTCAAGGAAAATAGCAGATGGATTGGACACTTCCTTGAGTCCGCCATCAGTCATGGCAAATACGCCGAGCTCATTGACGGCCCCGAAGCGATTTTTCTGACCTCGGAGGGTCCGATACCGAGAGTCCTGCTCTCCCTCCAGCAGCACCGAGCAGTCAATCATATGCTCCAGCACTTTAGGACCTGCAAGACTGCCATCTTTTGTTACGTGGCCAACCAAAATAAGCACAGCGCCTGTCTGCTTCGCATAGCGGGTCAACAAGGCTGCACAGTCACGCACCTGCGCCACACTTCCCGGCGCA
>CAJYAI010000100.1 GCA_913064725.1 uncultured Alteromonadaceae bacterium
TTGATACACATCACTCGGCGTGCACCGCTGTTGTCTGCAACTTCTAAATACGATTCAGTCTGAATCATTTCCCCACCTCATACCGCGGCTAGACGCCGCATTGGCCTGTTAACTCAAGCAATATCAGTCGCTGTCTCAACCACGTCGACTAATCGCCAGGACTTAGTCTTCGACAGTGGGCGCGACTCGGCGACCAAAACGGTATCGCCCATACCCGCTCGATTATCCTCATCGTGCGCGTGAACCTTTGAAGAGCGCGTAATGAACTTGCCGTACACCGGATGCTTCACGCGACGCTCAATCAATACCGTGATCGTCTTGTCCATTTTGTCGCTAACGACGCGCCCTTGGAGCGTGCGAGCGGAACCTTGGGCTGCTTCCATTACTGACCTGCCTTCTGTTGCAATACTGTTTTCACGCGCGCGATATCGCGCTGCGCCTGCTTTAATAAGTGCGTCTGACCGAGCTGACCTGTTGCTTTGGCCATGCGCAGCTTGAACTGCTCCTCGCGCAGATCGAGCAACTGCTTGTTCAGATCGTCTACCGACTTCTCTATAAGTTCACTCGCTTTCATCACATCACCGATCGCTTTACAAATGCTGTCTGTACGGGGAGTTTCGCGGCCGCCAATGCAAATGCCTCGCGAGCCAAATCCTCAGAAACACCTTCCACTTCGTACAAAACACGACCTGGCTGGATCTGAGCAACCCAATACTCAACGTTACCCTTACCTTTACCCTGGCGAACCTCTAACGGCTTTCCTGTAATGGGTTTGTCAGGGAAAATTCGAATCCAGATTTTCCCGCCACGCTTAATGTGACGAGTCATGGTTCGACGAGCCGCCTCAATCTGACGAGCCGTAATACGTCCACGACCTGTCGCCTTGAGAGCGTACTCTCCAAAACTTACCTTGCTGCCCCGCTCTGCCAGACCACGATTACGGCCCTTCTGCATTTTGCGGAACTTCATTCTCTTGGGTTGCAACATACGTCAGTCCTCGCCCAATTAACCCGCGGTAGCGCGACGTGGCGCTTCCTGGCTGTTATCGGTGTCGCCGATAACTTCACCCTTGAAAATCCAAACCTTTACGCCAATAACGCCGTAGGTGGTGTGCGCCTCGTAAGTTGCGTAATCGATGTCGGCGCGCAGCGTATGCAACGGAACACGGCCTTCTCGATACCACTCGGATCGCGCAATCTCAGCACCTCCCAGTCGACCACCAACCTGCACCTTGATGCCTTCTGCACCCTGACGCATAGCATTCTGAACCACTCGCTTCATCGCCCGACGAAACATCACCCGACGCTCAAGCTGCTGAGCGACGTTCTGCGCCACAAGACGAGCATCCATGTCCGGCTTACGAATCTCTTCGATCGTAATGTGCACTGGAACACCCATACGACTCGTCAATTCCTGGCGGAGCGCTTCGACATCTTCACCCTTTTTGCCAATCACAATGCCGGGACGCGCTGTATGAATGGTGACGCGCGCCGTCTGTGCAGGACGCTCGATGACGATTCGGCTTACAGAGGCCGCGTCCAAACGCTTCAATATATACTCGCGCACACTCAAGTCGGTCACGAGTTGAGATGCGTAACGCTTACTATCTGCATACCAAACCGAGTTGTGGCCTTTGACCACACCTAAGCGGATACCAGTCGGATGTACCTTCTGACCCATGCGGTCCTCTCCTTAATTATCGTTGTCAGCAACGCCTACCGTGATATGGCAGGTGCGCTTAAAAATTCGATCGCCACGACCTTTCGCTCGAGCACGCATGCGCTTCATCGTCATGCCCTCGTCGACAAAGATCTTAGACACCCGCAACTCATCGACATCCGCGCCGTTATTGTTCTCCGCATTAGCTATCGCCGAGTTCAATATTTTACGAACGATATGTGCCGCTTTCTTTGTGCTGAATTCGAGCAGCGTCAGTGCGTCTCCGACGGGCATTCCCCGGACCTGGTCAGCGACCAGACGGGCCTTTTGAGCCGAGAGGCGTGCGCCGCGCAATTTTGCTGAGACTTCCATCATCTTTCTCCGTAAACCTTAACGCTTCGCTTTCTTGTCGACGATGTGGCCTCTATAAGTTCGCGTAACAGCAAACTCACCAAGCTTGTGACCCACCATGTCTTCGTTAATCAGGACCGGTATGTGCTGACGGCCATTGTGTACAGCTATCGTCAAGCCAACCATGTCAGGCGAGATCATCGAGCGCCGCGACCACGTCTTAATCGGTCTGCGATCGTTGGCCTCAAGGGCTGTCTCCACTTTCTTCATAAGATGAAGATCGATGAAGGGGCCTTTTTTCAGTGAACGTGGCATCTGCTATCTCCCCTTACTTCTTGCTTCTGCGACGAACAATCAGACTGTCCGTACGCTTATTCTTTCGGGTCTTGTAACCCTTCGTTGGAACACCCCAAGGTGTCACTGGATGACGACCGCCTGACGTTCGACCCTCACCACCACCATGCGGGTGATCTACCGGGTTCATCGCCACACCACGAACCGTCGGACGAACGCCACGCCAGCGAGATGCACCCGCCTTGCCTAGCTTTCGAAGACTGTGCTCGTTGTTCGACACCTCACCCAAGGTCGCTCGGCAATCGACAGGCACTTTACGCATCTCACCTGAGCGCAAACGAACCGTAGCGTACTGACCCTCGCGAGCCACTAGCTGCACCGCCGCACCCGCAGAGCGAGCCAGCTGTGCGCCCTTTCCAGGTTTGAGCTCGATCGCATGAATGACCGCACCCACCGGGATATTACGAATCGGTAGGCAATTACCAGGCTTGATTGGCGCAGCAGCACCAGAATATAACTCGTCGCCCGCAGCGACACCCTTAGGGGCAATGATGTACCGTCGCTCACCATCGGCGAACAACAAAAGTGCAATGTGCGCCGTACGATTTGGATCGTACTCAATGCGCTCTACCTTTGCTGGAATGCCGTCTTTTGTGCGCTTAAAGTCAATCACCCGGTAATGGTGCTTGTGACCACCGCCAATGTGACGGGTCGTAATACGACCGAGGTTATTACGTCCACCCGTCTTAGAATTCTTCTCCACAAGAGGCGCATAGGGACCACCCTTGTGCAGCTCTTTAGTCACCACACGAACGTGATGACGGCGGCCTGCTGATGTCGGTTTACTTTTTACGACTGCCATGACCTATACCCCTTAATTGATTGTCGCGAAGTCAATCTCTTGACCTTGCGCCAAACGTACGTAAGCCTTCTTCCAGGTCGGCTTGGTCGTCATACCAAAACGGTTACGCTTTGACTTACCTTTGACCCGCAATGTTTTGACGTCGTCAACCGATACCTTGAAAAGCTGCTCCACTGACTGCTTGATCTCAGCCTTGGTCGCGTCAATGGCCACTCGGAAGACATACTGGTTGTTCGTATCTGCGAGAATCGCCGCCTTCTCTGATACGTGAGGCCCCATCAAGATCTGAAATACACGCTCCTGATTCATGCCAATGCCTCCTCAAACTTCTTCACCGCATCGACGGTAATGATTACCTTCTCGTGCGCTATCAGGCTTACAGGATCGACACCCTCAACATCACGAACGTCTACTTTGTGCAAGTTCCGCGAAGCCAGATACAGGTTTTGATCCACCTCTGACGAGACAATCAACACATTTTCCAATCCGTAGCCTTTGAGCTCCTCAACCAGCAGCTTGGTCTTGGGCTGCTCAAGGCTCATGCTCTCCACAACCACTAACCGCTCGCTGCGGGCTAATTCAGACAGAATGGAGCGCATCGCAGAGCGATACATCTTCTTATTAACCTTCTGGCTGTGATCCTGAGGCGACGCTGCAAACGTGACGCCACCGGCACGCCAAATTGGCGAGCGAATGGTGCCAGCCCGCGCGCGGCCTGTGCCCTTTTGGCGCCATGGCTTTTTACCGCCACCGGCAACCGCTGAACGATTTTTCTGAGCACGCGTGCCTTGACGGGCACCGGCTAAAAAGGCTGTCACCACTTGGTGAATCAGTGCCTCATTGTAGTCGCGGGCAAATGTCGCTTCCGAGACCTCAACTGTGCCAGGCTTCTTTTTACCAGGCTTAACTACGCTTAATTCCACAGTAAGCCTCCTTATCTACGCGACTTGGTCGTCGGACGAACAATCACATCGCCACCAGGAGCTCCGGGAACCGCGCCTTTAATAAGGAGCAGGTTGCGCTCAGCGTCCACCTTGACGATCTCCAAACCTTGCGTGGTGACACGCTCGGCACCCAT
>CAJYAI010000101.1 GCA_913064725.1 uncultured Alteromonadaceae bacterium
CCTCTCTGAGTTGATCGCGTTCAATAACGAGAACGCTGAGGTCGAGCAGGCAGTCTTTGGACAGGATATTTTTGAGACTTCGCTTGCAGCGCCAGGGATAGAAAGTGAGGAATATCACACAGCACTGATGCTGGTCCGAAAGGCTACTCGTGACGAGGGTATCGATGCGTTGCTCAGCGAATACGACGTTAAAGTGCTAGTAGGGCCAAGCGGTCCCATCTCATCACGTGTCGATGTCGCCAACGGTGATGTTTGGCCACCTTGGGCGGGAGCTGGGTCGATGGCCGCGGTTAGTGGTTATCCCAATCTCACAGTGCCGATGGGCACTGTCGCAGGTGTGCCGGTGGGCGTTTCGTTTATGAGCGGAAGAGATACTGATGCGCTTGTACTTTCTGCGGGTTTGGCGTTCGAGAGGACGGGCACGGGATCTCCCGCTCCTCAGTACAAACTCTCGGTAGGCGCGACGGATATGCGGGCGCTGATAGCACCCGCAAAGTGACGAGGAACTAATCCTCCACGAGTTGGATAGGTGCCTCATCCAGGCGGACCCAATACCTCGCGTCGAGAAGGTATCGAGTTCGGACATCATCGAGGTAATCGAAAAAGTTGTGGGTGTGCCCCACAAAAAATCGATCGCCATCGACGGCAAATATGTCCCAAAAGCGGCGGTTGTAAAGAACACAACCTTCTAGAGCGTCCGATGCGCAGGGATCATAATTCTCGGATCCGTTTTTTCGGTAGAAGCTGACAATCAAATTTTCAAATTCATTGCGCCAGTCGCCAGTGTTGATCTGAGACTCACTTACCGTGACAACGCCGTCTTCATTACCGTCCGCAGTCCATACACTGCGCGCCGTTCCATCTTCGTTGATATCTATCCAGAATTGAGAGTTACGGTCGCTCAACCAACTCCACGCTAGGCTGTAAACGCCTGGTGTAAAAACGTTTGCATTAACTTCTCGCACTCCCCCGAAGGCCACGTTCATTCCCAGCACAGTATTAGCGACGTCGCGTTCGATGACACCCCAGACTCGATTAGCGAGCGGTAGATACTCTAGCGACGTTCCATTCTCAGTGGTGAGTAGGAGATGACCATCCAGGTTGACCCGCCAGTCGAAGCTACCGACTTCTGCGCCAGCTCCGACGTTTGCAGGATCTAAGATCATGAAGTCGAAAGTAATGTCGCGACGGTAAAAACGACCATCTGGGTACTCCTCAGACCAGCGGCCCGGAATCGGCAAGATCCATTCTGAAATACCCCCTTGTGGTGAGTCAAAGGGCTTACCGGTTGAGGCAAAAAATGCTTTCGCCCCTCGACCAGCATTTTGGTCACTGTACCGGTCGAAATGCGTTTCCGGGAGCTCATCGCTATTATCTGGGTAACGCTTGATGAAGTAGTCAGCGATATTTACGACGTCGTAATCTGCCTGTTCAGATACAAAGCTCAAGATTGATTTTGTGAGTAGAACCTCTTCAACTACATCCTCCTCAATACCATCGCCGTCTATATCAATTTTCACCGTATTAGACTCAACTACCCAGTCGTCGTAAAACAACTCGGTAGTGTTGTCCCCGTCAGACCATTCAAATCCTCTGACCCCATCTTGACTGTTGGTAAAGTGGTTTCCTGTGCCGTCTGGTAGGAATGTGTAGGCAGAAGAACGGTAACCTGGCTCAAAAATGAACACGTTCTCCAGAGTCTCGGGCCGCTGATTTTTAATTGCAGTGGCACGCTGTATCGTTGCCATTTTTGCATCGACTTTGGTTGTTTCCCCCGCCGAAGTCATCACCACAACGGCATTTTGAAGGGCATCAACAGAGGTCACCAGATCCATGGTAGTTCCCTGATCGGGGATCAAACTCGAAGCCATCCCAGAATCGGTTATTGCAAGGTGGATGGCCGAAGACGCAATGAGCAGTTCTTCTGCATTGACGTTCAATGTCGCCTGGCGCCATGCATCCATCGAGTCCGGCATTATGCCGTCGCGTTCGATCATTGCGAGCCCGGCGACGGCAGTGGTCATCTCGGAAATATGCGTCGCGGCGTATTCGTCAACCGACAGTGTATTGTCATTTCCTGCCATCGTTTTGACCGCTGATATCTGACCGAGCACGCTCTTAAACTCGATAAAACGCTGATTACCCTGGCCTTGTGCGTTCACCACTGCAAAATCGGTGCCTGAAATATCACCATTTAACGTGAGTGAATATCTACCTTGAGCGTCGGTTGTTGTGGCGAAAGTTTCGTCTGAAAGAGAGAGCGATACTTCAGCCCCCGGATTCATAAAGGAGGGCACTGTGCCAGAAATGACAAAGGGAGCGGGCGGGAGGGTTAGGACTGGTTCAGGATCGTCACCAAACCCTGGGCCGCCTCCGCCACACCCCGCCAAAAGCGCAATGCCGGTAGAAGCGAAATAAGTACGGATATTCGGCCACTGAGTCATCAAAATCTCCTTATTTTAGGCTTACTAAAGTAGATACGGCAAATTAACAGGAAGGGATTATCGTGCAATCCGTGAGCAAGTTTAGTTCAAAGTTTAATTTAGGACGCAACCTAGACAAGCTGTTACAGATTCAGTCCGACTGCTGTTTTACGACGGTTATTTCAGTTGCGTAGTGCTGTTCAAGTCTACCGAGCTGTGTAGTCCAGGCGGCCGGTTGCGTATAGATCCGGGAACATTTTGAATCGTGATGAAGCAGTCGAATCTCTATAAGAAAAAATGGTGATTCTTCCATTAGCGCCTAGTCTTTCGTTTGAGGGCTGTGTCCCCATTTTTATCTCGCGGGAATGCGGTGCTTCTAACGTAAACAGACAGGAGTAAAATAATGAAAAAGATCAGTCAGGTTGTACTCGGTTCATTTCTCACGTTCGCCACTGCGGGTGTATTGGCAGATGATCACGAGGTGTTCGCGGGTGATATGGATCCGGCAGAGCCGATGTCAATTCAGGCGAACGTCTGCAACTTAAATGATGGTGTGTCGATGGATGACTACGCCGACTTTTTTGGGCGATATCAAAAATGGGCGTCTAAAAATGATGCCGAGGTAGCGTCAGTGCGACAGTTTCCTTTTGCGACGCATTCCAATGCTAATAACCCTTATCCAGCCGACTTCGTTGAATTCCTCATTACGGATTTCGAAAATGCGGGCACGTCTTGGGATAAGTGGATGTCCGGTAAGTCTGGTCAAAAACTCAATGCCGAGTGGCAGGAGATGGCAACTTGCCATGTGAAATTTGCTGCGATGTTTACGCAATGGGCAGACGTAGAGGCGATCAACACTGATAACGATCGAGTGGTCACATGGAACTGGTGCAGCCGAAAAGAGGGCGTCACACATGATGATCTGAATGCGGCACACGCCGCGTTTGTTGAGGAGAATCCAGACGGCCTTGGGAATATCGGGTGGTTCACACTCTATCCCAATATTGGCGGTGCCGATTCGGCGGGCGAATTTGCACACGTTGTCGTCTATCCAGATATGGCGGGCTTGATGCAGCATCAAGAGTGGTTTGCAAAAGGCGGTTGGCGAGGTCGCATGGACTATTACGAGATGGCGAGCTGCACGGGCGAGGCACTGATGAGTGAAGTGGTGCTGGGACGCCCCGGCATGTAGAGCAACGTGGGTGATTGTTAAGGCCACGATAAGGTGGCCTTTTTTTTGCCTAAAAAGCGATTACCTTATGGTCCTGTGTCAAACTAAGAGTCATAGCGTGACGATTAAAAAAATGAGGAGAAAGTCATGACCTACGAGTGTTTTGAATTGACGGTGTCTGACGGCATTGCGCATATACGGTTTAACCGGCCCGAGAAAGCCAATTCGATGATCCCATCGTTTTGGACCGAGCTTCCCGCTGTGATCAATGAGTTATCGCGCGATGCAGCGGCTCGCGTCATTGTCCTCTCTGCGGAAGGGCGGCACTTCTCTTCTGGCATGGACATCTCCGTCTTCACCGAAGGGGGTCTTGATGGGCCCGAGAGCGGTAGCCGGTTTGTTCGAGCGGAGGCGTTCCGACATCATTGCATGGCACTGCAAGACGCCTTTACGTGCTTGGAAGAAGCTCGAATGCCCGTTCTTGTCGCCATCCAAGGCGCAGCGGTCGGTGGGGCGATGGACCTCATTACAGCCTGTGACTGCCGCTATGCAACAAAAGACGCCTT
>CAJYAI010000102.1 GCA_913064725.1 uncultured Alteromonadaceae bacterium
TGTCGTCTGAACTGCCTGTGCGTGGCAACAGCCCCACCCGAGCAGGGCGGTTTTTATTCCAACGAAAGGGGAAGTGGTAGCCCTGCGTCAATGCGGCAAGCGATAGAGTGACGGGTAAGTCAAACACAATGACGTAGTCGTCGGTAATACTGCATTCGTGAATAGAGGGGCCGTCACGTACGGCAATAGCGCGTTCAGAGACAACCTCACCTTGTTTGTCGATACACACGTGCCAGACTTTATCTTGGGTTTCGGGCTCATAGGTGATGGCATGCCACTCCCCGGTCTTGGGATCCTCGTGGGGGTGTGCGCTAAAAGGCTTGGTGAGGGTTCCCTTTAAATCGGTCGATTGGACCGTGTCGAGGTTGGCGTCCAGCTCAAACGGAAAAGGCCCCGATTCGACCAGTGCCAAGGTCTTGCCCGCCAGCTTTACAACGTTGGTGTTGACCGTATCTCTTGCGCCTCTTCTAGGACCGGCGGCCGCTTCGGGGCCACCCTTTCGCTCAAGTGTTCCAGCTCTGATGAATCGATTGTGGTACCACTCCGCCTTACCATTTGATAGCCGAATCCCATGGACCATGCCATCACCGACAAACCAGTGGTGACCTCGTGGATCTGGCTTGAATGGGTTGGGCCCGATACGGGCATAGACACCGTGTAGCGCAGCGGGTATTTCACCGGACACCGTGAGCTTGTCGATCGAAAGCTCATCACGCATGGGCTCGTGAATGCCAGTTAAGAAAAGGTGTTTACGCAGGGGGTTTTTCAACTGTCTATTCAGCGCGGCAGATGTGTTGATAACGCGGGTCACGGTCTTGCGTATGTTTTTTTCTAAATTGCTTGCCATGAGGTCAGGCGCTTATTCGACTTGTGAGTCGTTAATAAACACCAACTAAGCAATCGCTGGCAAGTAACGAGGCTTGTTGGGCTTCATGAGACCTCGTCAGCTCTAATGAAATTGCGCTCGCATGCCGGCCTCGAACACCGGTTGTTGTAGCGTATGTGGTTTTAGAACATGGGCTCTAGATCATGGGCTACAGCAACATGAGCTTTAGAAATAGTGTCGTATCCACTGCGCCAGTGGGCTATTGGATGCCACTGTGACGGGTTGGGCTTTTTCTCCGTTGCACCGCACAAGCCCCTCTCTGGGAGCGCTATGCGACAGTGCTTTTGTTGAAAGCCTGCGCTTAAATCCTGAGATCACATCTTGTGGAAATGCCAGCTCGTAAACACATGTGTTTGTTTTTTCCGGCATAAACAGTGAAATTTCGGCAGTGTGTACGACGAGACTGTCCGTAGACGACTTACTTCGTCTCATATCGATGAGCGCCATGGCACCATCACCCAACAGTGGGTGAGAGTAACCGTTGTCTACTGACGCCATGACCGTTTTGTTCATGGAAATACTCTGGTTTAAATGTGCTGGCGTACCATCCCACGTGTCGTTTGTCGCATACCAACCCAGCGCAGTCATACAACGCCTTTCGTCACGAGTCTCGCGCTGCCCTCGGACCGCTGATGCGGCAACGGTCTTCCAAAAACCCACATCAGATGCAAGAGCCCCGCTCAGCAGATTGCGATCCACGGGTCCAGTGGTGACCGCACTCTGAGACCCCTCAACGCTCACATTCGGCGCGCCATTGATATGACGAACGCCATTAAACGAGAAATAGACGTCAGGTATCGGCTGCCATCGATCCGCTGCCTGCGCGCAAAACGCTCGCTCCTGTTGGTACAAAGTGTGTTGTAAGTGAATGGGTAGGCTTGCGTTAAACCAACGCTCATCCCCAAGGTTATGATTCACGTGGATACAGCCAGATACCGGCAGCAGTAACGCCAAGCCGCAAAGTATTCGCTTACCGATCATTGAGTTCACTCGTTTTCTCTTGTCCAGTGGTATTAGCGACCAAATGTCACTGATCGTTAGTAGCATGGAGTTAGGCGTGATCAGTGCCTCTGCGTAACTCTGTAAGTTCGTTAAGCAGTCTGAATAACTTATTTGGCGGGGTAGCGTCGCCCGGGATACAGATCGATCCCCAGTCGGAGGGATATTTTATTTTGCACGGACACGCAGCTGAAGATCCGTGGGTATAGACCCTCCTTATGAGCGGATATGCGGTTACCGACCTATAAACCGAGCAGTCGTTCCCCGCCCAAGACTGCTGGGTAACCCCGGTCTTACGGTGCTTCGATGGCGCTCGCGGTGTCGGTACTTGCTAGCTCATCTCGCGCAGTGGCAAACGCAGCAACAGCTTTATCGAGATCATTTTTCGAGTGACCCGCGGAAATCTGTACGCGAATGCGTGCCTTCCCCTTAGGGACAACCGGATAGAAAAAGCCAATAGCAAAAATACCCAGTTCGAGTAGGCGATCCGACATTTTCTGCGCCAAAACTGCATCACCTAGCATGACCGGCACAATCGGGTGATCACCCTGAGGGATAGCGAAGCCCTGTGACAGCATTTTGGCTCGAAAGTACTGTGTGTTTTCTTCGAGGCGATCTCGCAGCTCGGTAGACGCCTCTAACATATCCAGTACCGTCAGCGACGCGGCGCAGATCGACGGCGCCAGTGTGTTTGAAAACAAGTAGGGTCGCGATCGCTGGCGAAGCAGGTCAACAATCTCCTTGCGCTCCGAGGTAACGCCCCCCAACCCGCCACTTAGCGCTTTATCGAGGGTGCCAGTGGGCTAAGTTAATGGCATTGATATCGCCTCTATTTTCGTCGACCCAACCAAGAGCGGCATAGCAGTCATTGACGGAGGTGGGGAATGGATACTCTGGCACCTTTCGATAGTCGACCATAACAACGATCGAGTTAAAAATTTCTGCAAGATGTCGCCCTGCAGAGTCATAATCATCTATCTTGTTAACGACCCAGTCGCCACCGCGATAATTCACTATTGGGCTTATAGCATTGGTGGAGGGAGTCAGAAAACGAGCTCTAATTCCGCCATCATTGACCCGGATCTTGACATCATTACTACTGACTTACGCAGGACCAGAAGATATTCAGCGATAAATCTCAGAGAAAACCAACCGCGCCCCATCGGGTGTCAACTCGCTGAGTGGGAGTTTTTTTTGAGCATCATGCTTGCCAACATAGTTATTGTTGCTAGGTCTAGATTTACGAGCTTACTCCCAAGGCGCGATACTTCAGTTATGTTAAAGCAAGCTTAATCGTCAAAATAAAGCCCCCTGCTCCTAATTTTTAAATCGGACAAGGGTGCTGTCCAGTCGGTTGGTCGCACTTGTCGCGACAGGGTAACATTCTCGTAAAAAAAAGAAGTTTCTTTTTTTAAACCCCATCGATAGCTGCAGTTCAAGGGAAGCATAGCTAAAGTCTCGGTGCCAAGTGCCCCTGATAAATGCAAAATATAGTTATCAATCGTCGCCACTAAGTCACATTTTTTTATCGCTTTTGCAACGGCGAATATGTCAGAGTATCCCTCATTGACTTCTTCAAATGTAAAGCCAGCTTGAGAAATCTTTTCAAGATCCTCCTTCTGCGCAAGATATTGTAGAACTATTAGATGATGCTCATTCGCATCTAGCTGCTCGAGAATGAAAGCAATGGGGATGGATCGCTTTAACGCGCCGTACGTCGCGACCGTAGCCCATGAGATCCCAATTGTTTTCTTGTTATCTTCAATCTGCGCCTCCCTAATTGATGGTAAATCAGAACCGACAATAGTAAAATTACCCGCTCTGATATAGGGCATGAAGAATGCTACGAACAAATCGCCAATAGGAGAAGTTATTGAATTGGCCACACAGGATCGGTTCGGATTTCTTTTGATAAACTCTACGGATGGAAACTCATTTTCGTAAATGGGAATCAATCGAACATCAATCTCCACAGTAATTAAATTCTCTTTTGGCTTTAAAAAGTGCAAGAACTGCAGGAACATTATTTGATCGCCTAGCCCTTGCTCCTCAGTGAGATAGATAGTAAGGCCACTTTCGGACGTTACTCTGCACAATTGATTTGGCAATGAAGCAACACCGAGATTATTAGCTCGGTATGCAAATAATTTGAGGGCATCGGAATGCTCGCCCAATAAGAAGAGATTCAGCCCGAGCTGATACTTGTATTGGTCTTTATCAGGCTCGTTTCTAATCAACTCATAATATATCTTTG
>CAJYAI010000103.1 GCA_913064725.1 uncultured Alteromonadaceae bacterium
CCCCCACCGGTCCGTTCCATAAAATAGTGCCCGCTTTGAGTAATACCTCTCGGAGCCGCGCTTGAGACATCGGGCCAATATCCAAAATCATATCATCGGAGGTTACATCAGCAGCGAGCTTGACCGATGCCGTGGCCGTTTCGCTAAATTCGGTAGCGACGACGACATCAACGGGCAGCGGAATCTTTGTCTTTGCCATCAACGCTCTGGCAGTAGGCATAAGATCAGGCTCATAAAGCGACTTACCAACGGGGTATCCAGCCGCCGCCAAGAACGTATTGGCAATGCCGCCTCCGAGCAAAAGCTCGTCACAGATATCCGACAAACGCTCAAGCACCGCAAGCTTCGTTGAGACTTTCGACCCGCCCACGACCGCTACCATCGGCGACGCCGGACTACTCAGCGCCTTACCTAGCGCGTCTAACTCGCGTGCTAACAGGGGTCCTGCACATACCTCAGCTGCGAACTTCGCAACGCCGTGTGTTGATGCCTGAGCGCGATGCGCAGTGCCAAAAGCGTCCATCACGAAGACATCGCATAAGTCAGCGTAGCGCCTTGCAAGGGCGTCGCTATTCGCCATTTCACCCTGATTAAAGCGTACATTTTCAAGTAGCCATATCTCGCCTGCGCTGGGCACCGTGACGGGCCAATCCGTCTGGAGTAACACCGGTGTATCCAGCAAACTTGATAAGGCTTGGGCAATGGGCTCCATGGAAAATTCAGGAGATACGTCACCTTCAGAGGGACGACCTAAGTGCGACATCAGAATGACGCTCGCGCCGGCATCTACAGCAGCACGTATGGTAGGGAGGGCTGCCCTTAATCTAGCGTCATTAGATACGGCACCATGGCGAAGAGGGACATTCAAATCCTCTCTGATAAGAACGCGCTTCCCCTCAAGTGAGAGCTGGTCCATGGTCAACATAATTTACCCCTCCTTGTGCATACCTTGCATTCGCGCCGGCACCTTAGCTGGATGACTCTGCAGCAATGAAATCGGCAAGACGCAGGGAGATATCTACCATTCGGTTGACAAATGCCCACTCGTTATCGAACCAGATCATGAGCTTAATAAGTCTTCCATTTGACACCTGTGTCTGAGTCGCATCAACAACACTCGATGCCTCTACGCCCAAGAAATCACAGGATGCCAATGGCTCCGAATTGACGGCGAGAACGCCGCCGAACCTAGCGAGCTCGCCTCGAACGATGGCATTAACCTCATCTGCCGAGGTTGTTCTATCAACCGACAACACAACATCCAGCGACGACACATTGAGCGTTGGCACTCTCAGTGCCCTGGCACTTATCTTGCCTGCAAGATGGGGTAAAAAACGCTCCACTCCCTGGGCGAGCTCCGTATCGACAGGAATCACCGAGTTAAATGCGGCTCGCGTCTTTCGCAAATCAGTGTGGTGATAAGCATCGATCACGGGCTGATCATTCATGGCCGAATGAATGGTGGTAACGATGCCAGCGTTAATCCCAAGCGCGTCGTCAATAATTGACAGCACTGGGATGAGCGCATTACTCGTACAGGATCCCGCTGAGATGACCGACATATCCGCTGTCAGCGCTTGCTGGTTAAAGCCCCAAATAATGGTACTGTCAACATCCACGCTCGCGGGTTGAGACAACAGCACTTTACTAACAGTGCCGCCAAGATGCTGAGCCGCCGTCGCGCGACTGAATTCCACGCCCGTGCAGTCGATGACAATATCGACGCCACAGTCTGCCCATGAAATCGACGGCGGGTGAATCTCATGAGACAAGACAACAGCGTCACCGCCAACTCGAATGCCACCCGAATCTAAGGCTACAGGCCGAGAAAAACGGCCATGCGTGGAATCATATTTGAGCAGATGGGCAATCGTTTCGGCGTCAGCGACTTCATTGCACATGACCAGCTTGAGGGCGCCTTTCGCATCGTCCCGCTCACACACACGTCGCACTAAAAGGCGGCCAATTCGCCCTAAGCCGTTGATACCAAGAGAGGCCATCAGCTGTAAATGACGTCCTCAACTGCATCGACCACGTTTTCGATCGTAAAGCCAAACTCCTTCATCAACGCGGGTCCCGGCGCAGACTCACCAAACGAATTCATGCCAACAACACGACCGTCAAGACCAACGTATTTGTACCACCAGTCCTGATGCGATGCCTCGACCGCCACCCGCGCCAAAATATGGCTAGGTAGCACGGATTCTCGGTACTCGACATCCTGACGCTCGAACACTTCAGCACAAGGCATTGACACAACACGAATACCACGACCGGCCGCTGCCAGTTTATCGGCGGCCTCAGTAGCAAGGCTAATCTCTGAACCAGTCGCTATGATGATAGCCTCTAGTTCACCTTGCTCTTCTCTCAATACATAGGCGCCGCGAGCCACATCAGACACGCGCTCCGCCGCACCCACTTGGTGTGGCAAGGTTTGTCGTGAAAAAACCAAAGCTGAAGGGCCATCGACGCGCATAATGGCTTGCTTCCAGGCAATGGCAGACTCCACCGCATCGCACGGCCGCCATGTGTCTAGATTTGGCGTTGATCGCATGGCGGTAAGCTGCTCCACCGGCTGGTGTGTGGGGCCATCCTCACCGAGCCCCACCGAATCGTGAGTGAAGACATAGATGGCTCTCTGCTTCATCAGTGCTGCCATTCGAACAGCATTGCGCGCGTACTCCATGAAAATCAGGAATGTACCGCCATAGGGAATGAATCCGCCATGCAGTGCGATGCCATTCATCATCGCCGCCATCGCAAACTCTCTGACACCGTAAAAAATATAATTGCCCTCAGTATCTGATGCTGAAGCAGCTTGCGCGCCAGGCCACAACGTCAGGTTGGATCCCGCCAAGTCAGCACTGCCTCCAAGCAACTCAGGCAACATCGGGGCAATCGTTGCGATCGCCTGCTGTGAGGCTTTTCGTGATGCCACGTCAGACTCATTGGCGACACATTGAGCAATAAAGTCATCCACGCCGCTCAGGAACGCTTCCGGGAGATCGCCTGCCATGCGACGCTCAAACTCAGCTGCAAGCTCTGGGCAATCAACTTGGTATGCCGCAAAGGTCGATTGCCACGCAGCCTCACTTGCTGACCCTGACGAGCGGGCGTCCCAATGCGCGTAAACGTCATCTGGCACGACAAACGGTGCTGAATGCCAATCCAATGCGGCCCGCGTCAACAAAATCTCATCCTCGCCTAAAGGCGAGCCGTGACAGGATTCGCTACCCTGCTTATTGGGGCTGCCCTTGCCAATTATAGTCTTGCAGCAAATCAGCGTAGGGCGCGAGCCTTCGCCGATCGCGGCATCGAAGGCACTGGCGATCGCCTTGGGATCATGACCGTCAACATCACGGACGACATGCCAACCATAGGCTTCGAAACGTGCGGGCGTATCATCCGTAAACCAGCCGTCAATCTCACCATCGATGGATATGCCGTTGTCATCGTAAACAACGGTGAGTTTGCCCAAGCCCAGTGTTCCTGCCAGTGAACACGCCTCGTGGCTGATGCCTTCCATTAAACAGCCGTCGCCGACAAAGCACCATGTGCGGTGATCAACCACCTGGTGACCTGACTTGTTAAAGCGGGCCGCCATGAGCTTTTCGGCGACCGCCAAACCCACGGCATTCGCCAGCCCCTGTCCCAGCGGGCCTGTGGTGGTCTCTACACCAGGGGTGTAACCGTACTCTGGATGGCCCGGGGTTTTACTGTGCAGCTGACGAAAGTCCTGAATGTCATCGATAGAGAGGTCATAACCCGTCAGATGCAGCAGCGAGTAAATGAGCATCGAACCATGGCCGTTTGATAGCACAAATCGATCTCTGTCGGACCAGCTTGGGTTTGCGGGATTGTGTTTTAAATAGTCATTCCACAGCACCTCAGCAATATCCGCCATCCCCATGGGAGCGCCGGGGTGGCCCGAGTTGGCTTTTTGGACCGCGTCCATGGAAAGCGCCCTGATAGCATTTGCAGCATGCTGCCGGGAAATAG
>CAJYAI010000104.1 GCA_913064725.1 uncultured Alteromonadaceae bacterium
GAGACTATTCCGGCTTAGCTCAGTTGGTAGAGCAAATGACTGTTAATCATTGGGTCGCTGGTTCGAGCCCAGCAGCCGGAGCCAAATTTAAAAGGCAGCGATTCGCTGCCTTTTTTTTCAAAAAATTCTGGTTGCAATCGTTGTCTCAAATTGCGCCTTTGGTCAGCTTAACTCAGACCTACAGAGCCTTACGTGCGCTTTAGAACAACCTTTTTCTTTATCTACTTCAGACGCAATGAAGAACGCCAAGAAGCAACCCTGAACCGCTGAGCGTCCCGATGGGCCGTTTCACTGTTGAAAATCAGTGCTGGGTTTTGAGACGCCGCGCTCTGACCGCACGCCCCTTCACTTTTCCGTCTGCCAGGAAGTTCATGGCCTGACGAAGTGCAGCGCGATGAACCGCGACATAGCTCCAGTTATCCATGATCGAAATCTTACCTATCTGATCGCCCGACAATCCTGCATCTCCAGTCAGAGCACCCAAAATATCACCAGGGCGAACTTTTTGCTTTCTCCCAGCATCGAGCTGCACCGTGATCATGGGGCCGCGTAATTCGTAATTAGGGTCGCGATCTAACGAGGCGAGGACATCACACACACAGCTGTTACCGAGGTAGTCCTCAATCACTCTCATGCGGCCGACCTCTGACGGCGCCACCAAACTAAATGCCTTGCCCGACTGCCCTGCACGACCCGTTCGGCCAATACGGTGAACATAGGTATCGGCATCACGTGGCAATTCGACATTGACCACCATTTCAAGCGCCGGTATGTCGAGACCGCGTGCCGCCACATCACTCGCAACCAATACCGGACAGGACTCATTCGCGAACTGCACTAAGACCTGATCGCGCTCACGCTGATCGAGATCACCGTGGATGGCGGCCGCCTCAATGTCATGATCCGATAAAAATCGCGCCACCTCCGCACACTGTTTTTTCGTATTACAAAACACCATCGCATTGCGGGGACGGTGGTGTTCGAACAGCGCGAGTAAGGTCTTATCGCGCTCGTGCCTCTGCACCTCAAAAAACAGCTGCTCGATGATTACCTCGTCATGAGACACCTCAGCATCTACCGTGATCTGTATCGGTTTTTCCTGAAGCGAACGACTGATATTTTTTATGTCGTCCGGGAAGGTGGCCGACAGCAAAATCGTCTGACGATTCTTTGGGAGGTGACTCGTAATACTCGCCATGACCTCAGCAAAGCCCATCTCGAGCATGCGATCTGCCTCATCAAGGACGAAAGTGCGGACACCTTTAAGGTCTAGGGTGCCTCGCTGCAAGTGATCTTGAATGCGCCCAGGTGTGCCGACAACAATGTGTGCACCATGATGTAACGAGTCTCGCTGAGGTCCGAATGGCTTACCACCGCAGAGCAGTACTGTTTTTACATTGGCCATGCGACTCGCTAGCTGTCGGATTGACTGCCCTACCTGCTCTGCCAACTCACGGGTTGGACACATAACAAGGGCTTGCACGCCGAAGAATCGCGGATTGAGGCGATTAAGCAGCCCGATACCAAATGCTGCGGTCTTACCACTACCGGTCTTCGCCTGAATGATGACATCCTTTCCACTGAGTATCAGCGGTAGGCTTTGTGCCTGCACAGGCGTCATCGAGGCATAGCCTAGGCCCTGTAATGCCTCTAGTTGTTGCGGGGAAATGGGCAATGATGCGAAGTTGGGAGATGACATTCAGAAGTAGCGCCGCGAAACGAGCGCAGACCATAGCAAACTAAGAACAGTCCGGGCTATGACTCTGATACCGATATGGCACATTACCGCTATTTGCCCATAGCACGTCAAAACAAAAGAGAATGATGTCCTGTTTTTAACGCGCAAACAGAGATTCATCGCTTGAGAGTCATCAATTAGTCGTCGGCGTCTCACTGCGGTTACCGACGTGATCTGGTTTACAAAAAGACGTACGTAACTCTTATGACTATTCAAGGTACACAAGCGACATGTCCATGATTTCGAAAGATCACTTTGCGTAGGTGAATCGACTCAATGTTGCCACATTGAGGTGAGCTCACTGCGTGAGACCGCGCTCAGTAGAGCGCGTTTTGCCTCGTAAACCACAGATCAATGTAACGTTTACTTCTCTTTTATAGAGTGATATTTTGCTGCGCACTACTTCGAAGAGTTACAAGCATATGTCGGCAATGTGGATACCGATTATTGGCGCAATTACCGGACTTGTGATCCCGCTCGCAGCCTTTATGTGGTCTTACATTGAAGGTAAAGAAAAGCGCGAAACTATTTTGGAGATCGCCAGAACGGTGGATGACCCCGATAAAGTCAACGAATTGCTGGCAATGTTGGAGGAGAAAAAATCAGATCCAGTAGATTATCGGCGAGGCGGCGTGATCACACTATTTGTCGGCGCCGGCATTTATATGCTGGGCGCTACGGCGCTAGGCGGCTTTTTCAAAGGCATCGGTGCCTTGGTTGGTTTGATCGGAATGGGCGTATTAGTCGCCGGTTATCTTTACCCCAATACAACGGCGGAGATAAACCACGCTGTCGAGGCGTTTGAAGAGCGCTAGTGCAAAATGCTGCTGCGCCATGCTAAAAGCAAATGCATCACTTCTCCCCCCACCTCCCGCGATGACCATTCGCTGATATGGGGAGACATCATCCAAAGCTTCTAAATAATCTAGAAATTGTGCGGCGGCGCAGTGGTCTGACGCAGGCACAGTTGTCGCAGGCCGCTGGGGTCTCCCGCAAGAGCATTAACGCCATCGAGAATGGGCTCTATGTGCCATCGACCGTTCTCTCACTCAAGATTGCTCGAGCCCTTGAGTGTGAATTGGAGGACTTGTTCCGTCTCCCTTGAGGCAAGGGACACCTATGTCACCGGCGCGAGGTCGGCCAGGTAACCAGCCAGCCCGGGGCTGATTTAGCCAACCACTGCCATTACCGTTCTAGTCAGGTTGTTTGAGGTCCTGTATAGATCTTTCAGCTTGTGCATTCGGTTACCGACGAACCCGTAACCCAGACCGCTTTTAGGGTCACCGAAGGCGACAGATCCGCCGATACCCGAGTGGCCAAAAATATGCGACGGATGCGGTCGACCGCCAACTGTGGTTAGTCCTAAGCCAAGGTCGTACCCCACTCCAAACCGAATCGGAGCGCCAAAAATGACGGTATCGGGGCCATTAGACAGGGGTGTTAAACCCTTATTGATCGCAGTTTCACCGAGAAGTTGCTTGCCATCACGCGTACCGCCAGTGCTGAGAATACCAAAAAGTTTTGCCAGCGAGGCCGCAGTACCATGGCCACTTGCTGATGGAATATCAGCCTCGCGCCACTCCCGAGTATTCATTTCACCGGGCTCGTCGGACTTCGACGCGAAGGCGGCTTTCATGTCACCCATACGCAGGTATTTTTTGAGCGTTCTGAGCCGTTCTGGCAACAATACATCGGGCGTAGCTGCCACGACCATGAGAAGCCATGGCGAACGGCGCGTATCAACTAATATGTCACCGCAGCGTTCTATTGCATCTGCGTCTAGGCCAATCTTAAAATCCAAGCCAAAGGGCTTCGCTATTTCTTCCTCGAAGTACTGACCAGCA
Source organism: uncultured Alteromonadaceae bacterium (assembly GCA_913064725.1). GTDB lineage: Bacteria > Pseudomonadota > Gammaproteobacteria > Pseudomonadales > Halieaceae > Luminiphilus. Next base: position 3,583 of record CAJYAI010000104.1, read on the forward strand.
AGCCGACCGTCGATTCGACGGATCAGCTCTCCGACCAACCAGCCGTAGGTCAGTGCATGATAGCCCTGCGTCGAGCCCGGCTCTCGAAACGGCTTCTGAGCCGCCAAA
>CAJYAI010000105.1 GCA_913064725.1 uncultured Alteromonadaceae bacterium
GGTAAAGCCACAGCTTCTGGTGCTTTACCATCAGCTGTTATGGGGCTCGACTCATGAGACCCTCGTCAACGAGGTAACATCAGAGTTTGATGGTCATGTCATTTCAGCGCGGGACTTGGATGTTTATTGAGTCATTGACGAGCTGCAGATCATTGCGCCGACAAGACGGTTTATAATAGGAAAAGGGAATATAAAATGAGAGTTATCAATGGCTGGCTTTTAATCGCGACGCTGGCATTAGGCCTTTTGAGTTGCTCATCAGACGAGGCGCCGTCAACGGTGGTCTCGGACAGCATGTCCCACGATACCTACACGGCAGAGCAATTCTTTCAGACGATTAGTTATCGCATGGGTGGAGCCGGCCCCTATGCATTCTCATCGATCGACGGCGATCTATTGATCAGTTCTGATGAAACCGGAGTTTACAACGCGTATCGCCTAGACGTTATCACCGGAAAGATGACGGCATTAACCGAGTCAACAGATCGTGGTGTGTATGCAGAGTCCTGGTTTCCTCAGGATGATCGCTTCATTTATCAACAAGACGGCAATGGTGACGAGCTGACGCACGTATTGGTCATGTCGCCCGAGGGAAATGTTAAGGATCTCACGCCCGGGATAGGGCACAAGGCGGGTTTTGCGGGCTGGTCTGCCGATGAGGCCAGTTTTTATATCTTTAGTAATGAGCGTGATGGTGGTGCATTTGATATGTATCGCTACGATGTCGACGACTACTCACGAGAAGTCCTTTACGAAAACACCGATGGCCTTGATCTCGGTGCGATCAGCCGTGACGGCCGTTGGGTGGTTTATGCTCGAAACAACAGCAACGCTGATAGCGACCTGTTCCTCATCGATTTGATGGAGGATGAGCTGGAGTTGATCAACATTACGCCGCACGAGGGTGATGTCGAGCACTCCGCCATGGGATTTACGCCCGACAGCAGTCAATTCATTTACTCGACTAATGGGTTCGGCGAGTTCCGTCAGGCTTGGACACTGTCGCTTCAGTCTGGTGAGCGGGAAGCCTTAGTCGCCGATAATTGGGACGTTCTCTATGTGGGTTATTCGCCCAGCGGGAGGTATCGAGTCAGTGGTGTGAACAATGACGCGAGTACCGATGTGACGCTGACAGACCTTATGACTGGCAGTGATGTTGTAATAAGCGATGTGCCAGATGGTGATCTTGCACAGATTCGGTTCAACAGAGACGAAACAGCGATCGCGTTTGGCATCAATCGCGATACTGCGCCTACTGACTTGTATCACATGCCTTTGGGCGGAGACGCTTCCCGTCTGACCCGCGCTTTAAACCCGGCTATTAATAACGATCTTATGGTTGAGGGTGAAGTGGTGCGATTTGCAAGCTATGACGGACTGCAGATCCCCGGCATTCTCTACAAGCCCAACGAGGCATCGGCTGACAATCCGGTCCCTGCCCTAGTGTGGGTTCATGGTGGCCCGGGTGGTCAAAGTCGAAAAGGTTATTCAGCTGTGATTCAGCACCTGGTGAATCACGGTTACGCCGTTTATCAAATCAATAACCGCGGCTCCAGTGGCTACGGAAAAACCTTTTACCACCTCGATGATCTAAAGCACGGCGAGGCGGACTTAGGCGACGTAGTTGCATCGAGGAGTTTCCTGTCGTCCTATGATTGGATTGACGGTGAGCGCGTTGGCATTATCGGTGGCTCTTATGGTGGCTACATGGTCGCTGCAGCGCTCGCATTTGAGCCCGACGCCTTCGAGGTTGGTATCAACATATTTGGCGTGACTAACTGGCTGAGAACACTCGAATCTATTCCACCGTGGTGGGGTGCTTTCCGTACATCGCTGTATGCCGAGCTGGGTGATCCCGCTGTGGATACAGATCGACTGACGGCCATTTCACCGCTATTTCATGCTGACAATATCGTGAAACCATTGCTCGTCGTGCAGGGGGCTAATGATCCGAGAGTTCTGCAAGTAGAGAGTGACGAGCTGGTTGCCGAAGTGAGAGCCAACGACATTCCAGTCGAATACGTACTATTCGAAGATGAGGGTCACGGCTTCCGTAAGCGGGTCAACAGGATCACTGCGAGCGAGGCTTACCTTTCCTTTTTGAGGACGCACCTCTAACTCGAGCAAAGGGCTGAGCCGAGAAAGGTTTGCCCCACTGCCGCCGAGTGCGATACCCAGATCAACAAAATTCTGGCGTCATCTATTTTCCCGTCTACGCTGGTGATTAGGTCTGTGTTTAGGCCTATCACTTTTCTAAAACAGGGGAACACTATGTTTAAACATGCTTTTGCAGCGAGCGTCATTACTTTGAGTGCCTCAGTTATGGCGGCGCATCATGAGGAGGCGCCCATGATTGCGGAAATTTACGACTGCACGCTTAATGAGGGCGTAGCTATGGCTGAAGTCGTTGATTTTGCGCGAACAGATTTCAAGGCGTTTGCCGACAAAAATGATTTGGCGATGAACACCTTTATTTGGGAGGCGGTGGCCGTCTCACCCCCCTACGACGAGCCCGACTTGCGCTGGGTAAATTACTTCCCTACCTGGGGAGATTACTTTGCGGGCGAGGCCTTATGGCGCGCTACTGCGCAAGACGTAGCGGCAGGTATTTTCGAGCGTGTGTCATGCAGTAAGGCCCGCACGGCAGCTGTTCATAACGCAGGAGCACAGCCACCTGTGGCAACGGAAAAGCCGCTGATTGCGATGGTGTGTAACCTCGACGACGGCAAAACGATTGAGGACGCGCTGGCCTACCGAAAAGGTATAAACGAGATGGCTAACGGTTTAATCGATGGCAGCGTCGGTAGTTCTGTATTTACACCTGCCCTCGGTTTATCAGGCTTCGACTACGTTGCAATGATTACCGGGACTCAGAGCGATATGGCCAACATGATGGACAATGTCCGAAGTGGCAAGGCGCGAAAGGCAATGCAATCGTTAGACCTAGAAAATCCGGCGCAGTGTGTCACTGACCTTCATCGGTCTCACCTCGTGATTTCTAGATAGGTGTCGTACTAAGCCCATTGCTTTTTGGGTATCTCGATTAACCTCCTCTCGAGGAGGATTTCATTTGTCTAAAGTAAGCTCAAGCACGCTCGAGCTTCGCGGCTCGAGCGTTTCTTATTTCACCGGGAAGGTGGAGAACTACTTCCGGGTTAAAGGCGTTCCCCTTTTTTAAGTTCGCTATTTTTTAAGTTCCCTATTTTTAATGTCCCTTAAGGGATAGCTCAGGGTAGCGCACCATGTCATCCTCATCATCTAAAGTAGAAAAAACAGGGCATAGCATGACTGATCTAGCGAACAAGGTTGTTTGGATTACCGGCGCCTCATCTG
>CAJYAI010000106.1 GCA_913064725.1 uncultured Alteromonadaceae bacterium
TTGCGGTGCATCGGCGCGCGCCAATTCAGTGAAGCTGATTCGATGAATCGACGCAACTTCATCGGGGTTGGGTTCTAAGGTTGATGTGTTGGCTCCGGCCCACAGTATGACGGGCGTTATTCGGTAGCCCGAGCGAGTGATGTAGTCATCCAAAGTGCCCATGACCGACTCTGGCTGCAGCGTTAGATTAATTTCTTCTCGCACCTCTCTCAATGCGGCTTCTGAGGCTGTTTCACCCTCGTCCATGCGACCCCCGGGTAACGCCCACTGACCGCTGTGTGCACGAAGCGAGGAAGTTCGCCTGGTTAGCAACAAAGCGCACTCGTCATCGTATTCCACGACTATCAGCGCAACGGCTGCCGGACGAAGGTCAGCCAAAGGTTGGCGTACCGGCGAAAACTGACTCACGTTACTAGCTATATGTAATCGAGTCAGAGCGTCGGGCAGGAAGGTGGGCTGCATGCCGTCGATCTAAACTCGACCGATGTCCATCGCGGCCTAGCCCTCCGCGGGTGGATCTGGATTAAGTATGTCTTGGGTGCGGAGCTCGAAGTCGCTGGCGTCGTGTCGCTCAAGTAGTTGCAACGATTTAGCACCATGCGGGCGGTTCACCATTCGACCCCGTTTCACGGCAGGCCTCTGAGAGATCTCCTCCACGTACCGAGCCAGGTTGGTATAGGTATGTGCCTCCAGAAACTCGGCGGCATTGTAGGCTTTCCCTTCAATCACTGAGCCGTACCAGGGGTAGATGGCCATATCGGCAATGGTGTACTCGTCACCACAAATATAGGTGTTGTTCGCCAGTCGCTTGTCCAGAAGGTCCAGCTGGCGTTTAACTTCCATTGTGTAGCGGTCAATAGCGTATTCGATCTTTACAGGTGCATAGGCGTAGAAGTGACCAAACCCACCGCCGAGTAGTGGTGTTGCACCCATTTGCCAGAACAGCCAGTTTAAACACTCGGTTCTTCCCGCGTGATCAGAGGGTATGAACTCACCAAATTTATCGGCGAGGTAGAGCAGAATCGAGCCTGACTCGAAAACTCTTAGGGGTGGCTCCTCGCTATGATCAATAAGCGCTGGAATCTTTGAGTTGGGGTTGGCCGCCACGAAGCCACTTCCAAACTGCGAACCATCGCCGATGTTAACCAGCCACGCATCGTACTCGGCACCGCTGTGTCCCTTTGCTAGGAGTTCTTCGAGCATGATTGTGACTTTCACGCCATTAGGGGTTCCAAGGGAGTGCAGCTGAAGTGGGTGCTTACCGACCGGCAATTCTTTTTCTTGCTGAGCGCCTGCCGTAGGGCGGTTGATGTTCCCGAAGGCTTGATTACTATTTTGCTTCCACTCCCAGATCTTGGGAGGTTCGTAGGTATCGCTCATGGGTCTTATTCCGTGGCTATGAGGCATTGGTTACAGTGTCACTTAATGGTGGTGTCAGACAAGTCTTTGATCAAGTTCGCTCAACGTACTGAGATTTAGGAATAAAAAGAGTGATACGACGATTGCACTGGCGGTGGAAGCTCTGGATCGCGGTTTGCTTGATAGGACCTGACCAGCCAGATTCGAACTGGCGACCTCTACCATGTCAAGGCTCACAGAATTCGCTACAACACGTTTGGACTATTCGTAACTTAATACTTAGTAGTTCGTCATGACCCATGCTTTCAATAAAAACATAACGAGGACTTAACTTTGAGCCTCAATAGTATGTGTTTCGCTAGACAACTACTGAGGAATAAGTATAAGAAGTATAAATGCGGTGTCGGGAGTAACTGGCCGTCCAGAAAGCGGTCGTGGAGGCAGGAGATCGTGGATGTAGGCTCGCGCAGTGCCTGCGGTGAGTACTCGCATTGCTGGTCTTGTAGATCTTTTTCGTTCACCTTCGAAACCTGACACAAACAACTCCATACCAACGAATTCCTCAGTGGCTTCCTTGTTGATTGTCTCAGCCAGTTATCGGAAGACCACCCGAAAACGCACTGACGCTGCTTTAGACACTGTTTCGAGAGTCGACGGGGCGGTAACACTGGGCTTATGATTAGGCCACCATGGCCCGAGAGAAGGACCGTAATGTGATTAGAGAGCAAGAACGACGAATCAAAAACCATCGACGAACTTCAGTTGCACTGGCGCTTGTTGCCTTCTCGAGTCTCGTTGTGTACTCAACAACAGCAATCGGAGCAGAAAAGAATTATACGGCGGCGATTGAAGATGCCTTCAATATAACCATGCCGCCCGCGTGGAGTCAGAACTATCCAGCGACACAAATTATCGGGAACCTTTACGACGTGGGTGGCTATGATCTCAGCTCGTTCCTGATTACATCGGATGCCGGTCACATCCTGATCAATACAGGACTTGAAGGCTCTGCTGCAATGATAGAGAGCAACCTTGAAAGCCTTGACTTGCGCATGACCGATATCAAAATCTTGCTGACCACTCAGGCGCATTTTGACCACACAGCGGACCTTGCACTGATAAAGGAACAGACAGACGCACGCCTTTTTGCCACGCAAGCTGATAAATCATTTTTAGAGGATGGCGGTTTGAGTGATCCGCTGATTGGTGGTTTTGAGTCCTTCCGTCCCGTGACTGTGGATGGTGTGATTACTGATGGTGACGTCATCACGTTGGGCGATATTCGCCTGAGCGTCTTGGAGCACCCAGGACACACCGAAGGAAGCGCCTCGTATGCAATGACGATTACCGAATCCGGCCATAGCTATGATGTGTTAGTGGTTAACATGGCCTACATCAATGAGGGGGTGAACCTTACTATCAAACCCACCTATCACGGCATATCAGCAGACTTTGAGGAAACGTTTGAGTCGCAGCGAGGGCTGAGTCCCGATATCTGGGTGTCATCGCATAAAAATCACTATGAATTTCACAAGAAGCACGAGCCGGGTCAAGCTTACGATCCCCGAGCCTTTTACGATCCTGTCGGCTACATAGAGGCGGTCCGACTTCACGAGGTGACTTTCGTTAATAAGGTCTATGACGAATTGCTCGGGAAGGTCGATGGCAACCAGCACGTAGACGGCGATGGGTAATCAGGCGGGAGTAAAGCAAAGTATAAGAAGTATCAATGGGGTGTCGGGAGTAACTGGCCGTCCAGAAAGCGGTCATGGAGGCAGGAGATCGTGGATGTAGGCTCGCGCAGTGCCTGCGGTGAGTACTCGCATTGCTGGTCTTGTAGATCTTT
>CAJYAI010000107.1 GCA_913064725.1 uncultured Alteromonadaceae bacterium
CCACTTCCCCTTTCGTTGGAATAAAAACCGCCCTGCTCGGGTGGGGCTGTTGCCACGCACAGGCAGTTCAGACGACATTGTGTGGTGTGATATCGACCCGTGTTACGTCTTCCACGTAGCCAACAGTGTTCAGCATGCGGATGGCAGCGTGACCATCGACTGCTGTGCATACGAAAGCATGTTTGCTCATGGGCCGGACGGACCCAATGGCGTGCCCTGTGGTCTTGAGCGTTGGCATGTTAATCCTGCAACACAGAAAGTGACTCGAGCGGCCATTGATGCCTCACCTCAAGAATTCCCCAGAATCGATGAACGCTTTTTTGGACAGCCCTATCGCCACACATGGACGGTTAGTCAACCGAGTGAGGCTGTTTCCAACTTTGTGGCTGACAATGCACTCTATCACCACGACTTAGAAAGTGGCGTAAAACGCAGCTACACTTTTGGGGCAGGGAAGGTCGGTGGCGAGTTCGTATTCGTCCCTAAGTCCGACGACGCGAAAGAAGCTGATGGCTGGCTCATGGGTCTGGTAATTGATACGCATAAAGAGACCACAGAGCTGCAGTTCTTCGACGCGCTTGATATCGAAAAGGGGCCGACTGGTGCTATTTTCGTACCACACCGAATCCCGCCTGGATTTCACGGCAACTGGATAGCTGACTCCTATCAATAGCTGACTCCTAACAGATGTAAACAATAACGACACAGGATGACTCACATGCAATTAGATCTCGCGACGACGTCACTGCTTGCCAGTATGGCGCTCAATGAGACACCCGCCCTAAATACGCTCAGTCCAGAAGATGCGCGGCTGGTTTTCTCTGAAATTAACCGCTCCATGCCGCCGGGACCAGCGCAGGTGCTGAGCCGTGATGTCGAGATACCCGTAGCAGGCGCGTCCATTAGAGCGCGCATCCTAACGCCGTCAGAACCCGCAAAAAGTCTGATGGTGTACTACCACGGTGGCGGCTGGGTCATCGGAAACATCGATGACTATGACGCCGTGGGCCGGCATCTCGCCGAGACCTGTCAATCGATTGTAGTCATGGTGGATTATCGAAAAGCACCTGAGCACCCGTTCCCAATCCCGGTGGACGATTGCTATGCTGCGCTTGCGTGGGTCGACGACAATCGGTCAAGCCTCGAGGCTGACACGCTGCCATTGGTGGTTGCCGGTGACAGTGCCGGCGGTAATTTATCCGCTGTGATGGCCATTCAATCGCGCGATAGCAACGGGCCTAAGATTGATCTGCAGGCTCTCATCTACCCAGTTACAGACGGCCGAATGGCAGCAAAAAGCTGGGGTGATGAAGACAAACAACTCTTTCTTACCAGCGACATCATGTCCTATTTTTGGACACATTACGCCGACGCAGAGGCACGACTGGACCAACGAGCCTCACCCTTGCTCGCCGAACACCTTAGAGACCTCCCTCCGGCCGTTATTATGACCGCAGAGCTCGATATTTTAGTAGACGAGGGGCGTGCCTATGCCGAGGCGCTAACCGCCGCTGACGTCACTGTGAGCTATAAAGACTTTACACAGCAGATGCATGGGTTTTTCGCCATGCCTGCGGCGCTTCCAGCAGCCGCGAAAGCCATGCAGTGGTTAGCACAAGAGATGGATCGTCATTTGATCGCGACCGAGCGGCGCGACGTCGTGGTGGTGGGCGCTGGATTTTCAGGCATGTACCAACTTTACAAACTGCGCGAGCAAGGTCTTGACGTGCAGGTGTTTGAGGCAGGGAGTGACGTGGGCGGTACCTGGTATTGGAACCGCTACCCCGGTGCTCGTGTTGATATCGAGAGCATGGCCTATTCGTTTTCGTTCTCAGAGGAACTGCAGCAAGAGTGGCAGTGGTCCGAGAAGTATTCGCCACAACCTGAGCTGCTTAAGTACGCTCAACACATTGCAGATCGGTTTGAGCTAAAACGTCACATAGCCTTTGACACTCGAGTGGCTAGCGCACACTTTGATGAGGACGCAGACGAATGGCTGGTTACCACTGAATGTGGTAAGCGTGTTCGTGCGCAACACGTGGTCATGGCCACCGGCGTGCTATCGGCATCAAAAGAGCCCGACATAGCAGGTCGCGACAACTTTAAGGGCGATACCTACCGCACCGGGCTTTGGCCCAAAGAGGGCGTCGATTTCAAGGGCAAGCGAGTCGCTGTTATCGGGACTGGATCATCGGCCGTGCAAGCCATTCCAATGATTGCGCAGGAGGCGTCAGAACTGGTGGTTTACCAGCGCACCGCAACGTTCACCACGCCCGCGCTCAATCACCCGGTAAAACAGGATGAGGCCGAGGCGATAAAGGCCAACTACAGTGACTATCGCGCCAAGCAGCGGCTTAATGTCCTGGGTGTCGTTAATGAGCGGGCGGTTGACCGAGCGCTCGATGCGACAGCGGAGGAACGCGAGCGACGCTTTGCCGCGGGCTGGGAAAGCGGACTCCTGCCCGGCATGCTCTTTCAGTTTGCAGACTTACAGGTCGAGCAAGAAGCGAATGACCACATATCAGAGTATATTCGCGATCGCATTCGTGACACTGTGAAGGATCCGCAGACAGCGCAAGATTTACTGCCCAACGACTACCCCTACGGCACCAAGCGCCCCTGTATCGACACCAACTACTACGAAACCTTCAATCAGGACAACGTATCCCTCGTTAACCTGCGACGGACGCCCATAGAGACCATCACTGAATCCGGAATAAAAACGACGGTGGGTGAGCACGAGTTCGATGCCATTGTTTACGCCACGGGCTTTGATGCGATGACAGGCCCCCTGCTCCGGGTCGATATCCGCGGCAGAGACGGAATTAAGTTAACCGACGCGTGGTGTGATGGACCCCGTTCCTACCTCGGCATCGCTATCCATGGCTTCCCAAACTTGTTCACCATAACAGGGCCATCAAGCCCCTCTGTACTTAGCAACATGCTGGTATCGATCGAGCAGCACGTAGACTGGGTAAGTGACTGCATTCAATGGCTGCGCGAGGGTGATAAGAAGACCATCGAGCCCGCAGAGAGCGCCGAACAAGAGTGGGCGGCGCATACGGAGCAACTGGCCAACATGACGCTCTACCCCAAAGCGAACAGCTGGTATATGGGCGCCAACGTGCCAGGAAAACCGCGTATGTTTTTAGCGTACGTTGGTGGGGTCGGGACTTATCGCCTTATTTGCGATCAGAT
>CAJYAI010000108.1 GCA_913064725.1 uncultured Alteromonadaceae bacterium
CTCACGCCACTGCGAATGACAAACCCAATATCGTGATTATGGTTGCGGATGATCTGGGATGGGCTGATGTTGGCTACCACGGCGGTAATATCGATACGCCTTCACTCGATAAGCTGGCGAAGGATGGGGTCAGGCTCAATCGCTTTTACACAACGCCCATCTGCTCGCCGACCCGAGCCGCATTGATGACAGGCCGTGATCCCATTCGCTTGGGCATTGCTTATGGCGTCATCCTCCCCTGGGACAATATTGGTGTGAACCCAGCCGAGCACTTTATGCCGCAGTCATTTCAGGCAGCGGGCTACCAAACTGCAATGGTAGGAAAATGGCATTTAGGTCATGCACAGATGACCTACCATCCTAACGAGCGTGGCTTTGAGCACTTTTATGGACACCTGCATACCGAGGTTGGCTTTTACCCGCCTTTCGCCAATGTAGGCGGCAAGGATTTTCAGGAAAACGGTGTTTCTATTGACGATGAGGGGTACGAAACCTACCTGCTCGCAGATGAGGTCAGCCGGTATATTCGAGAACGCGATAAGGAAAAACCGTTCTTCGTGTACATGCCTTTTATAGCGCCGCACACGCCGCTCGATGCGCCCGAGGAACTGAAAGAGAAGTACAAGGATATTGAAACGGACCTCGCGCCTGCTCGCTCAAATCAAACGGATTCCACACGGCGCATAGCGAAGCTCATGTTGCGCGAGAGTGCGCGCCCAATGTACGCCGCCGTCGTCGACGCCATGGATCAAGCGATAGGACAGGTTTTAGATACGCTGGACTCAGAGGGTCTAACGGACAACACGATTGTTCTCTTTTTCAGTGATAACGGTGGTGCGGCTTACTCGGTAGGTGGGGCAGACAATGCACCGCTCCGTGGAGGAAAAGGGGAAACGTTTGAAGGGGGTATTCGCGTCGTGTCCCTCATGCGCTGGCCTGAAAAGCTCGCTCCCGCTCAGATTTTTGATCAGATCATGACGGTCATGGATGTGTTTCCAACCTTGGCCGATGCCGCCGGTATTGAGCCACTTAACAACTTTGACTTTGATGGACAGAGTCTGTGGCCGTCGATTCAGGATGGCGTCGTTCACGAGCGTAATGATCTCATTATGTTTGCCTCGGAGATCCCGATATACGGTAGCTTCAAACTGACGGCGTTTGATGATGAGTGGAAGCTGGTACAGGAGATCGAGCAGGATCAACTCTCTACGACGGTGACTAATTATTTATTCCGAATCGCTGAGGACCCTCACGAGTACAACAATCTAGCCTCAAAGCATCCGGCGATAGTGGATGAAATGGCACGTGCCATTACCGACTGGCGAGCGCTTTATCCCGTCAGCGGAACTCGATCCGTATTGATACCACCCCCTGGTTGGCGCCCACCGAAAGATTGGGCTACCTATCCTCGACCTATCGAGGAGTTACAGGAGAAGGAGATCTTGGGCATGGCGCCGACCGAGTCGATTCAGCGTATCCTCGACATGCAACACGGTCAGCGCGGGCGCTTGGTCTATTCGTGTACCAAGCGGTGGTGGTCGCTGGGGTTCTGCATTAAAGACGATTGAGCCTCAGCGCATATGTTTTAGAAGGGAATGGTTTGGAATAGGGGAGATACGTAAGATGTCGGCAATTATCATCGCGCATTTTAAAGCGCAAGAAGGCAAACTCGAGGAAATGGCAGAGGTATTTAAGGCGTCACTGGGTGCGACCCGTGGCTTCGAAGGCTGCATTGGCCTTGATGTGTATGTAGAAGCATCAGCCAATACCTACACGCTGATTGAAGAGTGGGCGAGTGTTGCACACTACGACGCTTACCTTCAGTGGCGTATTGATTCGGGTATTAAAGAGGCGACGGCCAGCATCATAGAAGGTGGCTGGGATAACGGCGTGACCATCCAGCGACTGGGCGCCAAACTCGACATATAGCGACGGCGTTCGCCACTCGCTCATCTCCAGGCGCCTCTCCTGCAGAGGGTAACGAGAAAGAGGGTTTTTGATGAGTGAGCCAGCGCTCCACATTGTTCTTTGCCAGCCCGAGATTCCGCCCAATACGGGGAATATCATTCGCCTTTGCGCTAATACGGGGGCATCGCTTCACGTCATTGAGCCGCTAGGGTTTGAGATGGACGACAAGCGACTTCGCCGCGCAGGCCTCGATTACCACGAGTTTGCCCATGTCCGAACCTGGGATTCGCTCGCAGCTTATGTCGATGCTAACCAGGGGCGCCGACTTGTTGCTGTAGAGACCTGTGGGGAGGTAGCTCACTCTGATCTCACATACCAGCCCGGTGATTCATTAGTCTTTGGCTCCGAAACTAAAGGTCTGTCAACCGAGTTACTCGCACTGTTTGACCCTAGTCATATTGTTCGTTTACCCATGCTGCCGGGTAGCCGAAGTCTCAATCTGTCGAACGCTGTTGCGGTTGCGGTTTTCGAGGCCTGGCGACAGCTAGGTTACGCCGGTAGATAAACGATCTCGATAAAACGCTCTCTAGCCTTGCTTGTCGAGTTTGATATCGCTTTCCACCGATACCCAGTAGGGGGCGGAACAACACCAGATCTGTAGCTTGGGAGGCAGTGAATCCTTCTGGTGGCAGCCACCCAAGCGCAGGGACAACAAGCCTCGACCATCGGTGTTGCTGGTATGAACACCCGAGCCACAATTGCCACAGAAACTGTAGTAGCGCTCGTTACCGCTATCGGCGAGCTTTCCGTACTCTTTAAGTTGCCCGCTAGTGATTTCAAAGTCATCGCGCTTGATTCGAGCGGTGTATTGAAACGCTGATGATCCGAAGGTCTGACAGTCGGTGCAGTAACAGATGGCGACCATTTCGGGGTTCGCAACCGCTTTCCAGGTAATGTTGCCGCAATGGCAGGCTCCGTCGATGTTCACTAGCGAGGTGGCTCCTTCTTAAATGAGCGTTCTTTTATTTTGACATAGCGTACGTCATATTATTTACCCTTGGTCGAAAATGAGATGACCACGAATGTCCGCACATCGTATAACCATAATCGTTAGTGCGA
>CAJYAI010000109.1 GCA_913064725.1 uncultured Alteromonadaceae bacterium
AAACTGGGCGAGAGGCAACCTCGTTACTTCCCTGCAAACCAGCGCGGTTATGGGCACAACGGGTGGTTCGATCACGGCCTCACAGTGGTCGTCAGTAAAACTCTGGCAAGCGCAGGAGCCACGCCCGTTGCGCTCGAGGAGAGGGGTACTGCTGTGGCAACAGAAATTACGGGACGAAAACACTATGCCGCTGACGACGAAAACACCCTTGGTAACCGCTTATTTGTAGAGACTACGAACCCACCCTGCGGCGTCTGTCACACTCTGGAGGCCGCCCGTACACGAGGTGTTATTGGACCTAATCTTGATGAGCTCAGGCCCAACGCTCACCGAATTCGAGCTGCGCTCGCTCAGGGAGTCGGGGCTATGCCTAGCTATGCAGAGCAACTGACGGCCTCGGAAATCGAAGCTCTGGTAGAGTTCATTACCCTCTCAGCGGGGAAATAAGATATCAGTATTGACTGATAAACTGCCAGAATACGTCCATTGCGGATTGAGGGCGCACACTCCCACTATCAGGACACAGTGGTTGCCCGGGCAAGGAGTCGGCTTGACTTGCCGTGACACAATTTGCGGGGATCCAAGGTATCCGCTGCTCACCCAATTCGTGGTGCTGATCAGGATCTTTACAACTCACCACATCAACATTTTCACTTCCACAGTCGCGATACGCCGAACACTCCCAACCAAACTGGTCAGTAAGATCAGATTGCCATAATTGCGGCGGGTTCGAGCATCCGACGTGCTCAGCCCAGACTCGCGTATTGTCGGCTGCCGATGAGTATATCCACCCGTCACTGGTCGCCGTGCCATCGTGGCCGACGCCATCATCACGGCCCGCGTAATAATGAAACATCGGTAGCGCATTCGCCGGACCACAGGTGTATCCGGGCGGCATTTGAGAGAGTGACAAAACAACCGCAGCCACCCGTGAACTGTTGCCGCAGGCGTAACGCTGGGCCATCGTCGCGCCATTACTGTTCCCAAATAAGTAAATGCGTTCCTCGTCAATATCGGCGCGCTGTGACAACTCGGTGATGACATCATCGACAAATCCCACGTCGTCACCACATGACGTCCAACCACAGTGATTGCAGGACCCGCAATCTGGTGGGCAAGGGTAAGGTACTCTATCCGCTGTGCAGTGCGGTCCTGCCGGGGTAGGCGTCAGGTTGCTCGCCTCATCATTCCAACTGCTGACAAAGTGAAGTCCCTCATCCCACGCGAGCGGCGAATAAAAATTCGACCCTTGTAAGTAGGCAATGGCATAACCGTTATCGTCAGCGTGGCCATTAAGGCCATAAGCTCTCGAAAACCCCGTCGCTGTGGAACTCCAACCGTGCAGTGCTATTACTAGCGGTAACGGTGCACTCGATGCTTGCCTTGGGATGTGCAAAAAGTATTCGCGCGTGACCCCCTTCCCGGCGAGTGTATGGCGTTCCATTTCCGGAAACTCAAGCGCCAAAAAATCACTCACAATGGGAATTAGCTGATCCTGGTAACACTCTGGATTCGGCCCAAAATGTCCGCAATCGCCAGGAACTTCGATGACCTCGAATCCAAGCATCGAAGCGAACTCCCAATTAGGCTCAGGGTTAACGGTCAAATCCTCTTCATAGACAACCGCTAGCACTTTGCGCCCAGACAACGCTCGAACGGTACTTGGAAAATCGGGTCGATCCCGACGAATATCATGAGTCGCAATTGCTTGTCGGTGTGCCAGCGCATTCCTCAGATCATCCGCCGATGGACTGCCTACCAAAGCCTCATAGGCTGCCTCAAAATTGTCACCCCCCATCTCACGATTCACGTAATCGGGAGTCCAGTAAACCAGTCCCTTCATCGCACCGGCAATCGACTTGGCTGCCTCAAATTGCTTCGGGTCCTCGAGATCGAGTTTGAGCGTCGCCAATTGAAGTTGATCGCGAAGATACCCGTAAAACGTGCTCCAGGGCGTGCCCTCAATGGGTACGAAACGATCTGCAAAGTCAGGGTACATCATCAACCATTCATAGGTTTGGTAAGCACCCATCGATGCACCTACTACCGCGTGGATGCGGCTTAGACCCAAATGCTCGGTCAACAAACGGTGCTGGCTCGTAACCATGTCTCGGATAGAGACTACTGGAAAGGCGCCTTGATCGTGGTTCGAAGGAGATGAGGACAATCCATTACCAAGGGCATCAATTGCGATCACCTGATAGTGATCGGTGTCCACAATACCAAGAGGGCCCAGATAATTTGAGTCTGCCAGCGCTTGAGACGAGCCATTAACCCAGGTTGGCATGAGGACGATGTTTGATTCATCGGCGTTGCGTTTACCAAAGACCCGATAAGTAACGAGACAGTTCGTGATTT
The DNA here is from genome assembly GCA_913064725.1 of uncultured Alteromonadaceae bacterium. Lineage (GTDB taxonomy): Bacteria > Pseudomonadota > Gammaproteobacteria > Pseudomonadales > Halieaceae > Luminiphilus. The sequence continues at coordinate 2,359 of CAJYAI010000109.1, forward strand.
GCTCCCCGGACTCAAGTTTACAGTCTCCGAGATTAGCCACTTGCAGTTCACCGCTATTGGCTGCAAGTGGCACCACGACGAGGACCATAATAAGAAGTGCAAGTAACGCGTGACCTTTTTTTAAAGCGCCGCTGATAGATTGTCGCATGGCTAATGGCATCGGCTTACACCTGGATCGCGTTGCTACAGAGGGCATATCTCCGCACACCGAGCGCCTGCAGCCAGTTGCCGGTGCTTGATTGATAAGCGATGCTGTAAATGGGTTTGCCAACAAATACATATTCACGTCTATGAGCGGCTGCTCTTGTCCCAATAAGTTCAAGCGTGTCGTGATGACTGGTTAATGTAACCGTACGATCCATAAATTCGGCCGTTCAAAATGGCAATGTTGGAACTCGATCTGGCTCGTCTAAGCAGATCCCAAGTGTAGCGCTAACTTTAGCGAAACCAAGCACCTCACTGCCAAAGCGTAGTAATAAAACCCAACTGCCGTCTTAAGCCGCACGAGACGCCACACAGTATTTCCCATCAAAATTTAAATTAGCTCAAGGCCCAAGATAGTTTGCTAGCGTTTCGGTGTGACCGTCGATCCCGATGGCCTGTCCTGATATTCGTATGCCCTGATCGCCCGCGAGATAGCAGACCATGGCGGCAAT
>CAJYAI010000110.1 GCA_913064725.1 uncultured Alteromonadaceae bacterium
AGATCACCCCAGTACTCAGCAAACTGTTTATCGACAGCAAGCGAGCGGAGATTATTGTCAATGGCACGCTGATACTGCCCCACGCGAACAAATATGTGCGCCGGCATGTGAACGACATGCCCCCCAATAGGTAGTGTGGCTTCTAAAGCATCGGCCGAGACCAAAGCCCGCTGAGGCGTCATTGAGGCCTCGATTAAGTGAATGTGCAGGTGATAGACACCAGGATGGGGATCGCCAGTGCGGATGATGTGCTCCAGCGCCTCTGCGACTGCCAATGTCTCGCCTTTGGCCTCACCGTTTTTATCCCAGTAGTCCCAGCGCCGAATCGACATGAAACTGCCAGCATACAGCGCCGCAATATCGGGATCGTCGGGGAACTTCGCATTTAAGGCCCGCATTTGCGCCAAATACGCTTGATCACGAGCCTTTGGGTCAGGTATCCGATCTGCGTCATAAAAAATGTGCAGTGCCCGTATGAGCTCAGCTTCCATAGGTGTCGCGCGATCAATGCGCGCAAGCGCAGACTGAATTGCCGCTAAGCCTGCGCCCTGAGGGTCATCAGGCATCTGCGCATAGCGTGAGTTGGGGTTTGGACCGGCAGCATGCGCGATACCCCAATACGGCATCGGATGTTCAGGATCAAACAATGACGCCTGCTGATAGGACGCGATCGACTCGGGAAAGTAAAAGCCCCAGGCAAGACGCAGACCCTGATCAAAAAATTTCTGCGCGTCGGGACTCTGAGTTGAAATTGCACGCGAGTAAGTGCCGGAGTCAGGCACCATTACGGCGAGCGCATGATTCGTATTAGCATGCGCGGTCAAGGCCGTGCTCAACGCCAACACGAAAACCAAGCCAAACCTTTTTAATAAGGCCATCATATGAGGAGCTCCGAGCCAGATACTGCCAAAAATCAAAATACAGCCACTGGACTTAGTGGGGAACCCGTTGCGCCCTCGATGTGAAGCGGATTCGCCGTGAACAGAAAAGTATGGCGACCTTTGCCCTGTGCGATCGTCGCTAATTCATCCAACTGTAAGTGGTCGAAGAGGGGCATGCCGAGTGCGTAGTTAGTAATGACATGAACTGGATTGAATACCCCGTCTACGCCCCCCGGAACTACGTCGCTTATTGCGTCACAACCAATTGCAGCCACACCACGCTGCTTCAGCCAAGCACCTGTAGAGGCGTGAAGGCCCGCGGTCTTTTCAAGTGGATTAAATCCGCCCATTTTTTCCGCGAGAGTCCAGCGCCCAGTCCTAACCAGCACAACATCACCCGCAGATACCGTCACACCCGTTGCCTTTTCCCATGCATTCAAATGATCAATGGTAATGACCGTGCCGGGCTCTAAAGCAGCGATTCCATACAGTGCGGGAAGATCCACTAAGACGCCGCGTGTAAATATTCCTTTTTTTGCAATGTGCTCAAGCCCCACGTGGGGAAACCCAGTGTCTGTCGGCTCAAAAGGAAAGCCGTTGTAAAGCTGTCCGTTCCAACCGAAGTGGGCAACACCGTCCATGTGGCTGTGCAACGCGCCATGGTAGTTAATAGTAAAGACGTCACCCGCCGCCATCTCTGGACTGTCCGGCCCTGCGAGCGGGGGGAACACAAATGTTTGGTGTTCAAGAGGGACGATAAAATCACCGGTCGCTGTCTTACTAATAGGATTAGCAAGGCTAACCGATACTCCGGATTTCACCTCTTTCGCTGCTTGGACGCGCTTTGCGGCAGTGATCAGGTTAATCGCACCCACCTGATCTTCTGCGCCAAACTCGCCCCAGCGTTTGAGCGTCTGTAGGAGCTCTTCAAACTGCTGGGTCGACATTTTCGGGACATCAGTCGACAGCGCCGGTAAGTCTTGTGCAATCGCACTTATCGAGGTCACCGCGAGTACACACATCGCAGCGGCAAATTGTCGTAAAAGCCTCATCTCAATCTCCTCTGATTCTTCAAACAGGGTTAACGCCTGTTTATATACCACGTGCTTTTGTAGGGGCAGAAGAAATTATTGATTGTCGATTTTTCGAGAAAGTCAGTTACCGGGGCTGTACGGAGGAATTGGACCGTTGTCTGACCCGAAAACTGGCCCGTCGTCTGGAGCTTTGCGGTCACGCCGACTTCATCACAGATGCCTGCGACCACAAGTTAGTCGGCGCCAAATAATGCTCACGGCGAATGGACTGCTCGTCTGCTGCCGTCAAAAGCAGGGCAGCCTTCGCTACGGCACTTCATGGCCTAGCGCCGCCTCATAGAGCCAGAACCAATCTTGCCGATCGAGCGATACTCGCTCTGCATCGCATATTGCCGCAATGCGCTCGAGATTATTGGTTCCTAAGACCGGGGTGATTTTTGCGGGGTGTGCTAGCAAAAAAGCCGTGGCGACGGCAGCCCGATCAACACTATGCCGCCCAGCAATCGCGTCAAGTCTCTGAGAAAGCGTGCCTGACGCCGTCATCAAGTCGCCACCCCCGAGAGGTGACCATGCCATTACCAGGTGGTCGTGCTGCTGATGGAACGCTAGGTCTCCATTGGTAAATGCTGATATCGCCTTCAAACTCAATTCGATTTGATTGGCGACAAGCGGATACCGCATAGCCGACTGAAGCAGGTTCCAGTCCCAAGGCCGGAAGTTGGACGCGCCTACCGCGCGCACCTTACCCGCATCAACCAATGCATCGAGCGCTGCGCCCGTCACATGATGATCCATAAGAGGGTCTGGCCTGTGAATAAGGAGCACATCGATCTCCTCAATGCCCATTGCTGAAAGAGAGGCATCTACACTCGCGTTGATGTGTTCTGCGGTCGTGTCGTAGTGCTTAACGCGCGCTCCCGAGTGACGACCTGCGTCGATGAC
>CAJYAI010000111.1 GCA_913064725.1 uncultured Alteromonadaceae bacterium
ACTAAATTTGTTTATTTAAGTAACAATACGCGTATTGAAAGGTAACATTTAGTTTCCTACCTTATGAGGCAATACAGTGACTAAGTTCAGTACATTCGTTCACCTAGCAAGCACAACACTGACATTTTCAGTTGTGATTTCCGTTCTCTTTTACTCGGTTGGTGTGATGGTCTAATGCGTTACAGCATGATCCGCGCGCAGTTATGCTTTATGGCGCTGCTTGTGGCTATTGCGCTTGCGACTGACCGAGGCCTGTCGTCAACATTCGGCCGACCTTCATTGCCTGCCCAGGCCGTACTCGCGCGATTAAGTGCCCACACTTAGGGGCAGAGAGTCCCGAGTAGCGATAGTATCGCCGCACCGCCGCACCGCCGCACCGCCGCACCGCCGCATCGCCGCACCGCCGGTTGGTTTGTTGTTTTTATCTGACGCTCCACGCGGCCTGATTGGCTCCGATGGCGGCACAGGCCACATTTACAATGACTCACCCGCAGTAGCCCCTTATTTTATTTGGAAGCACGCAGCTTTGACGGTATTGTGTGCCCATTCTTTTTGTAGGGCAGACCATGCACGGTGTTATTGGCATGTTGGCTATCGTCGCCTTCGGCTACGCAGTCTCATCAAATAGGCGGCGCATCGCCTGGAAGACCGTTGGTATTGCATTTGCCATTCAATTTTCGGTGGGTGGTCTAGCGCTCTTTACATCGTGGGGTAACAGCGCGCTCAGTGCAGCTGCCGATGTGACTGGATCGTTGCTCGGGTATTCACGCGCCGGCATCGATTTTATGTTTGGACAGCTCGCTGCCTATGACGGACCCATAGGATTTGTTTTTGCCGTCAATGTCCTTCCAGTGGTGGTGTTTTTCAGCGCGTTCATTGCCGTCATGTATCACCTTGGAATAATGATGTGGATAGTGCGCATTTTGGGTGGTGGCCTCAGGCGACTGCTGGGAACTAGCCACGCCGAATCTATGTCGGCAGCCGCTAATATCTTTGTCGGTCAAGCCGAAGCGCCCCTGGTGGTAAAGCCCTTTATTCCCTCGATGACACGCTCTGAACTGTTTGCAGTCATGGTAGGTGGGATGTCGACTATCGCCGGCTCCGTCATGGCCGGCTACGTAGCACTGGGTATTCCGCTTGAGTACCTTGTTACTGCCAGTTTTATGGCGGCCCCCGGTGGTCTAATGATGGCCAAATTAATCGAGCCTGAGTGCGACTTGCCGATTGTCCCCGAGCAGGACGATGCCTCGACCGCCCCGCGTTACGTCAATATTATCGACGCAGCCGCGTCTGGCGCGTTAGATGGTCTTCGCATGGCGGCAGCGATCGCGGCCATGTTGATTGCTTTCGTCGCTTTAATAGCCCTGGCCAACGGCGTTTTGCAATACCTCGGTGAATTTGTTGGGCTGACGGGCATCACACTGGAGATGGTGCTTGGCTATTTACTGAGCCCTGTCGCTTGGCTACTGGGCGTTCCTTGGTCAGAGTCGACGACGGCCGGAAGCCTGATTGGTCAGAAACTCATTCTTAACGAGTTTGTTGCTTACGTCGCTTTTTCTGACCTCAGTGATGGCTTGTCACCGATAACACAAGCAATTGTTATTTTTGCGCTGTGTGGATTCGCCAATCTATCTTCTATTGCCATCTTGCTGGGTGGTCTGGGCGCCATTGCACCCAGTCGACGCGATGACATCTCTCGGCTGGGAGTGAAAGCCCTTATCGCCGCCACCTTGGCCAACCTGATGAGCGCCGCACTTGCGGGCTTCTTTTTATCATTGCCGGGCGCGGCTGGTTGATGACGGCTAATAGGGCCGTCGTATTGGATAAACCGGCAGCGCAGCTTCCGCTCATTGACTTTACCTCTGAGGGTGCACCGGACGCTTTTTTTAACAGCCTCAAAACCTATGGTTTTGCGACGTTGATGTCGCATCCGTTAGATATGGCCCGTGTCAGTCGAATCTATAGCGAGTGGCGTACCCTATTCTCTCAGGGCGTACCGTCAGACTTTGCCATGGACCCGATTGATCAAGACGGCTATTTCGCGCTCGACAACGCCGAGAGTGCAAAAGGCCAATTGGTTCGCGACTTCAAAGAGTATTTTCAGTTTTACCGCTGGGGACGGTGCCCGAGTCATTTGAAGGCAGATCTTGAGGCGCATTTTTCAGACTCGCTCGATTTTTCGTCAACCTTGTTGCGTTGGGTTGCGGAACGCTTACCCACCGATATTGCGGCTAGCCTCTCCATGCCCTTGGAAAAAATGATCGAGAACAGCGATCAAACTATGTTGCGAGTGTTGCACTACCCGCCTGTCGGTGCTGATATCGATTTACCACGCGCTGCTGCCCATGAAGACATTAACTTGTTAACCATTCTGCCGGCCTCAAACGGTCCTGGTTTAGAGCTTCAGCTAACCGATGGCTCCTGGATTGAGGTCGTAAATCGTCCAAGCCAAGTGGTTGTGAATATTGGTGACATGTTGCAAGAAGCGACCGATGGCTTTCTTCGCTCAACCACGCATCGGGTTGCAACGCCCAGCCAAGACCAAGCTCAAAGCGGGCGGATGTCGCTGCCACTTTTCCTGCACCCACGCCCGGATGTTGTGTTATCTCCGCGCTACACGGCGGGAACCTATCTTGCAGAGCGACTGCGTGAGTTGAGTACTACCTAGTTCTACCGAGAACCTGCTGGCCAGCCAATCCACAGAGAATTACCCCAAGACCTAACAGCGTACTGCCTGCGATGACCTCGCCTAATACAGTGCCGATGAGCAC
>CAJYAI010000112.1 GCA_913064725.1 uncultured Alteromonadaceae bacterium
ACCGGTGGCGAGAAGGTATTCACCGAAGAAGTGGAAGAGGCGATCAAACGACATCCTGATGTCGAAGACTGCTTGGTAGTCGGCTTACCTGACGAACGTCTCGGCAACCGTGTCGTCGCAGTGTACTCGCAGCGCCCTGGTACGTCGCTGGTCGGCGAGGATGGCCTAAGAGAGCATGTTCGGTCGCAACTTGCCGGCTATAAGGCGCCAAAGCAAAGCATCTTGGTGGATATTGTTCAGCGCGCGCCCAACGGCAAGGCAGACTACAAATGGGCGAAAGCCACTGCTGAGGCAGAGAATTAGATTATTAAAAGGCGGGCGGAAACAGGAAGCGTTGCGCGCAAGACATATATTTTAAAGCTCGAACTTTTTATGTCTCTTAAACATGCCGTGATCACGAAGATCTTAACGATAGCCCGCAAGGCAACAGAGTGATCCTTAATCGCGGGGACGACAAAGTAATGCAGATATTGATGCGCTTTTTAGCACTGATAGCGTGTTTAGCCATGTATTCCTGTGGCGGCGGGGGCGGCACTAACAGTGAACCGACCTCGGTGGTGATCCAAGCGCCTCCTGTTTTTGAATCACCACATCCGGAAATATGGGAAACACAGCCTGCTGACGAGGCAGGATTCAATCAGACTTTGCTTTCAGAGGCTTTTGATTACGCGATGCAGGATGGCTCGTTTTCACAAGCGAGCCTATTGATAAAGGATGGAAAGCTGGTTGAAGAGCGCTATCGAGGTATCACTGACGGCGAGGTAAATGCACTTGTATCACGCGCAAGTGAGCCTGGAGCAAAAGACCCTAAGTTTTGGCGAGATAACTACGGAGCGCGTGACGCCGATAGTCTTGTGACTTCATGGTCTACCGCCAAATCATTCACTAGTGTTCTTGTCGGTATTGCAGTCGAGAAAGGTTTTATCAATTCAACCGATCAGATCGCAGCGGACTTCATTACGGAATGGCAACCGGATGCACGATCTACCATCACGATTGAACAATTACTCGATATGCGCTCCGGGCTCGCACCCGCCTGCTTTTCCGAGACCACGGAGACTCTGGGTGAATGTGAACAGGCTGCCGATTCCGAGGCCGGTGGTAATATTGTTTTTCACTTCGATCAAATGACGGCCTGTATTGATCGAAGCTTGGCCATCGACGGAGCAGCTTACGTTTGGGCACGAGGTGGCAGTTATCAGAGCGGTGAGTTCGTTTACTCAAACTGTGATACCCAGGTGCTGGGTGAAATCCTATTCAGAGCAACTGGTCAGGACCCAGCTACCTTTGCTCAGCAAAATTTATTTGAGCCACTCAACATCAGCGCATTTTGGTGGCGAGATAACGTGGCTAATGGTCAAGCAAATGGCAATTATTTGACCTACTGCTGCATAGATTCCACTGCACGTGATTTCGCGAAATTTGGTTACTTGATACAGCTTGGTGCGCTAGAGCTGGAGGGAGGTAGAGAGTATTCAAACTATATCAGTGAGTTACGCTCACTTTCTGACTTTTACGGAAAGCAGTTTTGGAGTTTTTGTGCTGAAACGGATAACTCAGGAACCTGCCTGAATCGAGTTATTCATACTTCCGGTTTTGACGGGCAGTTCATTCTCATCGATCTCCGTAATCAGCTTGTTATTGTGAGAGCTAGCCTCTATAAGGCCTATCTGAACTTGTCGGACGAGCGCAAAATGCGATTAACACCCGGCTTGGTCTCACAATCCAACTGGGCTGGATCGGTCCCCGCTGCAATGGCCGTGCCAGTAAGCTCGTCCTTTTCCATAAGAGAATTCCACTCTCGACTCATTTCCGCGCTGCAATAGACACAGATCTCATGCCTGCTCGCTTAAAAAGCGGTAACAAAGGCGCTCAGCCCCAGCAGGCAAAAGAAACCAGCGAAAACACAGTCCGACGCGGTCCTGAGCCGTTGAAGCCGTGTGGCAACAGTCGGATGACTAACGAGTAAGGCAACCAGTGCATACCATGCAGCGTCGATGACAGCAGCCAGCCCAGCAGCAACTAGCTTCGTGTCCACAGTGTCTGCTGTGACCAGAAACTGGCTGAAAATAGCCAGAAAAAAAATGATGACCTTTGGATTTAAAAACACGATAAGAAACCCTTTGGTAAAGTGCCAGCTATAGTCGGGCGGTTTACCAGCGGTTTGCAATGGTTCGGTATCACCCGGACTCTCGACGTTCTGCCTTGCGGCGATGGCAGCAAGCGCCATCGTCACCCCTAAATAAATGAGAAACATCCCACCAGCGATCTGTAGCGCGGTGATTGTCCACGGTGCACGGTTAACGACTTGATCGAGTCCAATCACCACTAAAAGGGCGTAAAGTCCAACGCCTGCGCCATGCGCGAGCGCCGCAGTAAGAGCTGCGGTGCGACCGCTGACGATAGAAGTCTGGATGATTAGTGCCAAACTTGGCCCCGGTGACATGGCTCCAGCGAGTAACGC
>CAJYAI010000113.1 GCA_913064725.1 uncultured Alteromonadaceae bacterium
TGCTGAGTCAGGTAGCTACGCGCCTGATCTCTCAGCATCTGCTGTTCTTCAGAAAACTCGAAGTTCATGATTCATCTCTATTGTTGTTAGTTGTGGTCCAAGAGTAGCGGTCAGCATAGCAACTGCCAATACATTGATGTGATTTTGGTAGGACAGAGATGAGAGAAATTCGATGACGCGGGGTGTGTAAGGCACTCAACGCGCTTCCTTTTTGCACAAACTTCTTACTCAAACTTCGAAAAAATTCGTCGTCCCTACCCTCCATCCAAGCTCACTAAATCAGAACGTCGAACCCGGCTTCTTTATGACCGACTCAAAATCCAAGTTCAGGCTGTCACTCACCGAGGACCCGACGCGCTATCGCAACAAACCGATCTTCCTTCGCCGTTTCGGTGCGGGCGCGGTCGACGATCTCAGTCAGGCGTTTCACCGACGCATCGTTATCCCCAACTCGGTTATACGCGTCTGCGATCATCAGGGCCATTTGGTTGGTAGTCTCTTCCTCGAGTAATCGAAACCACCAAACATCCGCGCGCTTATCCAAGGCGATCAGGGCCTCGTATTGCTGCGTCTGGTAGTAGTGCGTTACCAAGAGCTCCAGTGCATTAAAGGTGACAAACTCAAAAGGCAGCTCTTCTTTTTCATGAAAAACAAACTGCTCGATGTACTCATAGCCGGCGTCTTTATTGCCCATCATGATTTCAGCGAAACCCGCAAAGTACAGCATTCGATAATTAGGGCCCTTTCGACTTAGGACATATTTTTTGAGCTTCTTCCAATCCTGCTTTTCTATCCGTTGATTAATCCGGCGCGTGTCGGTTTCTTGAATGAAACTCCACCTAATCGGCTCGTTGGTAAACCCCTTTCGCTTGCCGGGGCCTCGTAAGTCAAAGACAAACTTATTTTTTACGCCCTGCACATCGACGGCCACGCCGTCGATAACCCTTGGCTGATAGCGAAATGACAGCGCAGCCTCAACACTGACACCTTCAAATATTCCTATGGGTTGGCATTCCTCTGGAAAGGCATCTTGCACCGCCCCGGTGTTTGTCACGGTATATTCGACGATGCAGTAACCTTCGATCCCATTGAACTGAGACACGTGAGGATAAACAGGTGGGTTTAGCTCAAGCGGCGCGTACTCCTGATTGAGCACTGCATCACCCACTGCTAAACCCTCCGCCGATGCAGAAATTGAAAGGGTCAAAAACCACACAAGCACGGTCGAATAAAAAAAGTCTCTCATATGGGTAGTCTCCCACTTTCGTTTTCGATTGACTGCTTACTATCAGTCACCACTCTATCGCGTTTATTGCTGATCTCAAGCTCACCTTTTAAGCTACCAAATATTCAACTTGTGCTCGTTTCAGTTGATACTGAGCTGACATAAAAAAGAAAAAAGATGATCTTTATGAGCAATCACGTGTTTGCATACCTACGAACTACATCGATCTGTTTCCTGTTCACAGCCCTATTCACCCTTGCTGGCTGTGGCGGAGGCGGCGGTGGAAGCAGCCCAGCCGCGCCGCCCGTGGTTGTCAATCCTTCGCCCCCCGAGCCGACAGGGCCCGACTTTTCCGATGTGGACGCCTCTTTTCAAGCCTTTATCGATGGGACGAGCGACTTCGACGGCATCAGTTACGTGCTTGTAGATGCTGAGGGTGTGATTCATCAAAAGACCTTCGGTGATCACACAGAGGATACTGTGGTTCTCTTGGCCTCAACGAGTAAAGTGCCGGCCGTGATGACATTGATGGCATTGCAAGAGGATCCGGAGGTCACATTCTCCATTGGCGAGCCCGTTGGTACCTACCTCCCCTATGACGGACCTTACGCTGACCGCACAGTAGAACAAATGGTCAGTAATACCTCGGGCATTCCCGGACTCCGATTACTCGCAGAGTATGGCTCTCCCGCTGGTCCCTCCATTGAGGACTTCAACCACCTATGCCAGTACAGTGGCCAGCCCATATTTGAGTTTGAATCCTGCGGGCAAACCTTGGTTCAAAACGAGCTGCCAACATCCCGACCGGCCGGTAGCGCTTATGACTACGGTGGTAGCCAGTGGCAAATCGCCGGCGTTACCGCGAGTGTCGCGGCGAATGCGACGTGGAATCAGTTGGTTGATCGGTATCTCGGAACCCCCTGTGGTCTGGAGGTATTTACCTTCGGTAATCCGTGGGAATCGCCAACTTCCTTCACAGGGTCGGTAGAGAGTCTTGCAGGCACCACCAATCCCAACATCGAGGGCGGCGCGATCACCAATTTGGCAGACTATGCAAAACTTCTTCAGGTCCACCTAAATGGCGGTTTTTGCGAGGATACGCAGGTGCTAAGCGAGGCCTCGATCGCGAGTATGCAAGTGGACCGCGGCGGTGTTGTT